>DATNNK010000263.1:0-8418 GCA_035601875.1 Casimicrobiaceae bacterium
CTCGTTCGCCGCGCCGGTACCGATCCGGTCGGAACCGTGGACCTGACGAACGTCATCGTCCACCAGTATCGCAACGACGACGTGCTCCTCTCGGGGCCTCCGGCCGGAGAGCTCGTCGTCACCGCCGGTGTGCAGAAAATGGCGCCCGGCTTGAAGGTCGCGCTTCCCGACGCGACGCCCAACCTCGACACCAAGCAGGCCGCGCGATGAAAACGTTCAACCTCACCGAATGGGCGCTCAACCACCGCGCCATCGTCCTTTTCCTGATCGTCGTGATCGCGATCGGCGGCGTGCTTGGCTTCACCAAGCTCGGCCAGTTCGAAGACCCGAACTTCTCGGTGCCCTCGATGACCGCGATCGTGATCTGGCCTGGCGCCACCGCGCAACAGGTACAGGACGAGGTGCTCAACCGCATGGAGAAGAAGTTCGAGCAGCTCGACAACTTCGAGAAAGTCGTGACCTATGCACGCCAGGGCTACGGCGGCATGACAATCACGGCGCGGGGCGGCACCTCGCACGTGGATCAGCGCGAGGCATGGTACCAGGCGCGCAAGAAGTTTAGCGACATCAAGCTCGATCTGCCCGAAGGCGTCATCGGCCCGATCTTCAACGACGAATACGGCGACGTGACGGGGCTGCTCTATGCCGTCAAGGCTGACGGCATCAGCCAGTGGGAGCTGTCGGATGTCGCCGAGGACATCAAGCGTCGGCTGCTCAAGGTGCCGATGGTCAAGAAGATCGACGTCTACGGCAAGCAGGCGAAGAAGGTCTACGTCGAGTTCTCTAACGAGCGGCTGGCCGCGCTCGGGATCACGCCGCTGCAAATCGCCGAAAGCCTGCGCAATCAGAACAGCTTGCTAGCAAGCGGCCAGGTCGACACCGCCAGCGACCGCGTCATGGTGCGCGTGAGCGGTCAGTTCAATAGCCTGGACGATATCCGAAACGTCCCAATCGCCGCGGGCGGCCGTGTGATCAAGCTCGGCGACTTCACCACGATCAATCGCGGCTACGAAGATCCGCCGACGTACACAGTACGCCACAACGGCCAGCAGGTGATCATGCTAGGCATCGTAATGACCAACGACGGCAACATCGTCGACCTCGGCAAGGTGATCGAGAAAGCCGTCGCGAACATCCAGTCGGAGCTGCCTTACGGCGTCGAGCTCGAGCGCGTGGCCGATCAGCCTACCGTCGTGAGCGAATCGATCTGGGAATTCGAGCGCTCGCTCATGGAAGCGCTCTCGATCGTCCTCGCGGTGTGCCTCTTGAGCCTCGGCTGGCGCACGGGCATCGTCGTCGGGCTGTCGGTGCCGATCGTGCTCGGCGTCGTGGCGCTGGTGATGCTGGCAGCGGGTTGGAACCTCGAGCGCGTTTCGCTTGGGTCGCTTATCATCGCGCTCGGCCTGCTCGTTGACGACGGCATCATCGCGGTCGAGATGATGGTCGTGAAGATGGAAGAGGGTTGGGACCGCATCAAGGCGGCCGCCTTTTCGTATGCGGCGACCGCGATGCCCAGGCTGGCCGGCGCGCTAATCACGACCGCCGCCTTCATGCCGATCGGCTTCTCGAAATCGACGACTGGCGAGTACGCGGGGGGCATCTTCTGGATCGTCGGTACCGCCGTCGTGTTCTCGTGGGTCGTCTCGAGCCTCATCACGCCATACCTCGCCGTGAAGATGCTGCCGGACTTCAAGAAGCACGACCATGGCGACGACCCCTACGACACGCCTTTCTATCGCAGGCTCCGCGGCTGGCTTGACTTCGCGATCGAGCGGCGCTGGTTCGTTATCGGTGTCACCGTGGCCGCGCTCGGCGCTGCGATTGCGGGAAGCAGGTTCGTGCCACAGCAGTTCTTCCCGAACAGCTCGCGGCCCGAGCTCGTCGTCGAGCTGCGATTGAAGGAAGGCTCCTCGTTCGCGGCGACGACCGAGCAGGTCAAGAAAATGGAGGCCGTACTGGCAAAGGATAAGGACGTCAAGTTCTACACCGCATACACCGGCGCCGGCCAGGCGCGCTTTTATCTCGCGCTGAATCCCGAGCTTCCCAATCCCGGCTATGCGGTCTTCGTCGTCATGACCAAAGACACCGAGGCACGCGAACGCGTGCGCTCGCGCCTGTTGGGGATCGTGAACGAGCAATTCCCCGGGGGGTGGGTGCGCGTGACGCGCCTGGAGCTCGGGCCGCCAGTCGGCTTTCCGGTCCAGTTCCGCGTCGTCGGTCCCGATACGCAGAAGGTGCACGAGATCGCGCGCCAAGTCGAAGCGGTCGTGGCTGCGAGCCCGAAGGTGCGCGACGTTCAGCTCGACTGGAACGACCCGGTTCGTGTGCTCAGAGTCGATCTCGATCAAGACAAGGCGCGCGCGCTTGGACTCGCCCCGGCCGATGTCGCCTTTGTGACCCAGACGTTCCTGAACGGTGCGACGCTATCGCAGTTCCGCGAGCACGAAGACCTGGTCGACATCGTCGCGCGCGCCGTGCCTTCGGAGCGGCTGAACGTCGACACGCTGAAGAACATCAACCTCTACACGCGCGACGGGACGGTGGTGCCGTTGTCGCAGGTCGCGCGCGTGCGCTACGAGCTCGAGGAGCCGGTGATGTGGCGGCGCAACCGTGACATGGCGATCACCGTGCGCGCCGACGTCAAGGATGGCGAGCAAGGCGTGTCAGTGACTCAGGGGATCCGGCCCCAGTTGAAGGACATCGAGGCGAAGTTGCCCTCTGGTTATCGCATCGACGTCGGCGGCGCAGTCGAAGAAAGCGACAAGGCGAACCTTGCGCTCGCCGCGGTCTTCCCGGCGATGCTGGTCACGATCCTCGCAATCCTGATGCTGCAACTGCAGAGTTTCTCGCGGATGTTCATGGTTTTCCTGACGGCGCCGCTCGGACTCATCGGTGTCGTCCCCGCGCTGCTCGTGTTCCAGGCGCCGCTCGGCTTCGTCGCGATCCTCGGGGTCACGGCGCTTTGCGGCATGATCATGCGCAACGCCGTGATCCTCGTCGACCAGATCGAAAGCGAGATGGCGGAAGGCGCAGATCCCTGGAACGCCGTGGTCGACGCAGCCGTGCACCGGACTCGACCCGTCATGTTGACCGCGGCGGCCACCGTGCTCGCCATGGTTCCGCTCGCCCGAAGCATCTTCTGGGGCCCGATGGCGATCGCCATCATGGGTGGGCTCACCGTCGCCACCGTGCTCACGATACTATTCGTGCCGGCGCTTTACGCCGCGTGGTTCAAGGTCCGCCGCGCCGATGCGGCGACGGCCGTGCCATCGGCGGCGCCGGCGTGAGGCATAGTTGACGAGATCGATCGCACGATCGGCGCTCGTCGCGCTCGCGTGCGTCGTAACGATGCTGTCCGTTGCGACGCATGCGGAGGAACGGCATCTGCAGCGCGGCTAAGTCGACGCGTTCGTATGGTCCCGGACGAGGATGCCGCTGCGCGCTGGACCGTCGTGGTGCTCTCGCATGGCCTCTTTCAGTGCGCCAACCAGACGCGGTTCATCACCGAAACGATCGCTGCGGCGGGATACCTGGTGATCGCGCCGAATCACGCCGACGCGATTTGCTCGTTCAATCGCGAAGCGCGCGACGAGGCGAGCTCGGAGCACGCGCCGGGCGCGGCAGCGAACGACGCCCACTCCGGCGACCACGTGCGGAACGTGCGAGACGCGCTCGATGCGCTCGCCGCCGAGGCCGATCTCGGCCCTCGCGCCGACCTTTCTCACGTTGTGCTTGCCGGTCACTCGCTCGGCGGCTATACCGTCCTTCCGATGGCAGCGGCGCTACCGACGTGGAAGCTTTCGGCCGTGAAGGCGATCATGGCGTTCGTGCCGTACACGATGTTCCTTTGTCGCGCGCGCCGTGTTGCACGATCTCGACGCCCCCGGGATGTATCAGGTGGGCTCGCTCGATCCGTTCTTCACATTCGCGGTCTCCGGGTTTGGCGGCGCGTACGCCCGCTCGCCGGCGCCGAAATATTACGTCGAAATCGCAGGCGCCGACCACTTCGCATGGACCGACGGTGCCAGGCCACGCAACCATGCGATCGTCGACTACGCAATGGCATTCCTCGACTGCTACGTGAGGCTGCGCCGGAGAGCCCGCTGCTGCAGGCGAGGCGGCCGGGTGTCACCTCGTAACAACGAGACGTCGGACGCGTCTGACCCGAGCGGCGCATCACGGCGCGCGCTCGTGCGCCCTTTCCGGTTCCGCGCATTGGCTTTGTCGCGAATGTCGACGAATTCACGACGTTTAGCTTAGCTCACGACTTCGCACGCCTCTGCGATTACGCTGCTTCTCATGGACGTGCTCGATCAATCGACGGCTCGACGCCGCAACGAAGTATGCGAGCCGTACTGCGGCGTGCGATCCGTGCGTTCACGACGGAGGACACGTTCGAAGAAGCGAGTCATATGCGCAGCGATTTACGGCGAGCGTCGTACTGCTAACGCAAACAAACGCAGCGGCGCTCGACAGTTCGGCCATGCACTTTTTGAGGGGCCAGCGATTGCGCCGCATTTGGAACAAACGAATTATCGTTGTTAACAGGAGATCTACCATGAACACCAAGTCCATAGTCAAGCATGCTTTTACCGCTATCGCCGCTTCTGTCGTATTGGCGGCCGCCTCAATGCAGTCCGCCCAAGCCGCGGGTCCGACCAGCTACCAGCAGTTCTGGGATGACCTCATGAAGGCCCCCTCGCCAGAGAGTGTGCAAGCCAGCGGCGAGCGGCACCAGGAGCCGAGGAACTACCAGGATTCCTGGTATAGCATCACCAAAGCGCCGACGCCTGAGAGTGTGCAAGCGAGCGGCGAGCGGTACCAGGACCCAGTGCCCTACCAGACATTTTGGGATAACCTTGCGAAGGCCCCGTCGGTGCAGAGCGTGCAGGCTAGCGGGCAGTCGAATCCCAGCCGGATGTATTTGAGCGGGCAACATCCATGACCTTCACGATTTCACCGTCGAAGTAGTGAGTGACGCCTAGTCACTACGACGTGCGGGCGGAACAGCGGGTAATCGTTAGCCGTGACATAGGCAAGTTCGCGGCAGCCACTGCCCGGGCTCGCAAGAAACGGCTCGCAAAAAGCAAGTAAAGGAACCGGCTCTGTTCACTCAGTGCCGGTTTTTTTACCTTCTTTGTGGACCCGTCGCCCCGTTCGCCAATGCTTTCGCCAATGCTGTGACGAGGCAGCCGCCTGACGCGTCGGTGAGCGAGTTTCCTTCTCGATATAGGAAGAACAGCAACAGGATCGTGAACATGATGATGAACGCATGCCGCGCCATGAATTGCCCGAGCAATTCGGCCCACCCGAGGAGCGCAGTCGCGTCGGTCCGCTGCGTCCGGGCCTGCAGAGCTCCCGGGTAGGCAAGCTCGCTCTGCCAACGCCCAACGAGCCAGTGTCCGATCATTGCAACGCGCTCCAGCCACTCCGGAGCCGCAATCCTCTCCTGGCTGTGGCCGCGATTTGCGCAAGCAACGCGCTCGCTTCGGTGAGCAGTGTGCCGGACGCGAACATCAGCGGCGCCATCACGGTCACAAGCAAGGTGAAGATCAGGGCCTTCGTGCTTCGGCGCATGTGCCGGGGCAGGCGGGTTGCCAATCGCCTGTGGAGCGGCCTGCCCGCGATCGCCGACACGCACGCGGCGAGTAACGCCTGAAGGACACCGTGCAGGTCTAAAGCGACAGCGTGACGATCAGCGCTGCGCAGAGCGACCCTCGCGGAAGCGAGATGCTGATGGTCTTGGGCAGCAGGGATGTCGGGTTGCCGCTGGCACTGCTGTCTCGCGGTGACGGCATCGAGCAATTCCTGGGTCGTGCTGAAGTAGTTGTAGAAAGTGAGTTGTAGAAGTGCCGCGCGTGGACGCCAACGGCAGCGATGAAGTCGTCGATCACCGCAGGTCCACGCCTCGCCCGGCAAAGACGCCCATCGCCACGGCGAGCAGCTTGCGCCGTGTGCGTTCACGCCGGGCGCGCCGGTCCGCACACGGTGGTTCTCGATTTCGACCAGCTTCGCCTTCCGCTTGATACGCCAGCAGCGGCTCGCTCAGAGGGTCCAGCGTGGTAGGTGATGCCAAGATGACCACGGTGCTACTGGATCACCTTACCCGTCACTGCCAAATCGTGGAGACGGGCAACGAGTCACACCGATTTCTGCACAGCAGTTTGCCCGCGAAGTCGCGCATCAAGTCGCGGGAGCAAACACGCAAGGGTGGAAAAGCAGCACCACCCGATGAGTCGTTCTGAGCGCGCGGGGAAACATGCAAAAAGGAGAACGTCAAAGACCAGCTATTGATACACTTATCCACAGTTGCTGATTCAAAATGCAGCGACCGGTCCTGGGTCAATATTCAATCAGCAGGGTGGGTCAATATTCAATCAGCGCGAACAGGATATCCGGATTCGAAGGTGATTCATCGTTAAATCTCACGTCTCGATCTCTCGCAACCGGCCCGAGTCGACCGCGCTGCAACGCTATGGACGCAACACCTTGTCATCTGGCCCGCTGTTGCGGCTCTGCCGCGACGTTGCTTTGGCGAGCACCAGTGCTGCGTGCGTGCGCTGCTTGCAACCCGGAAGCGTCCGCGCGCGTCTCTGAGTCGGCTCCGTCCCTAAAGCGCGCTGGGCTGGCGAGAGCCCATTGATTGATCAAGACAGCCAGTTCGTCGGCGCATTGACTCAGCGCTGCCACGCCGCCAACCGCGTCCGGTGTGGGGGCTGGCTTTTCAATCACAAAAGTCCGCTCCGCCCACATTCCACGGCCTTCCAGAGTAGCCCGCACCTGGAGCACGCCGCGACTGCGACCGGGTTGGTCGAAGACCTGCTCGAACTCAAAGAGCTCCGAGCGCAACGAATAGAGGGCCGGCTCGTCCGCGGCGACTCTTCGCATCTCGCCGAAGCTCGAAACGCCCAAGCCTTGTCTAAGGCGCTGGGTCAACAGCGCCGCGGGTGACATCACCCATTCGCTTTGTACGTACGGCATGGGACTGGCGGCATTCTGATAAGCGAGCCGGTAGTACATCGAGGAGCTGTCGATCCAGGCCGGGGCAGCGACTTCGTACACCACGATGCTCATTCCGGGGTAGTTCGACGCATAGCGCGCGTCCGACGCGACTGGCAGCGGCCCGAAATCGAAGTTGGCCTTGGGCGGATTCTTTGTTCCCATAAGGCTGCAAGCAGAAACTGCAAACAGTACAAATACAGCGGCAAGTAGCCTCATTTCCCTGCTCCTCTAGTTGCGACAAACCCATGCTCCCCCGGCCCGGGTCGCGGCGGCCGCAAGCCGAAGATCAAACTCTGCGGCTGCTCGTTAACCTGGCGCAGCGTTCGCTTGAGTTCGTGCTCATCGCTCGAAACCTGGCCTACCAAAGCGTTCACGCGCGGCAGGGTGTCATTGTGAAGGTCATCAGCCGCTCGGCCGATTTGCTTTGCGGCCTCGCCTACCGTGTCCAGCACGATGAGTTTGCGGTCGGTGTCCGCCGCGAGTCTTGCCACGTTATCCACTGCGCTTTGCGCGCTCTCCATGGCTCGCTTCGTCTGCTGGAGCACGCCCGGCAGAACCTTGGCGCTCGGTTCCAGGCTGCGCGCAAGCTCGCCGTAGCGCTCGGAGGTCCTCTCGAAGGAGTCCACCAGCATCATTACCCGCTTCTGGTTCTGTTCGTTGAGCAACTCGTCGAGACGGTCAGCCACGCGCGCCGCTTTCAGCACCACGTCGCGTATGTCGATCTCTGCGCGCTCGAACATGGAAGCCTGCAGCTCCATTTGCGCGACCTTCTCGCTGGACAGCGGCAGGCGCTCGCCGCTGTTGTCCTTCTCATCGTCTAATTGAACGAACGCCATGCCCGTGATGCCCTGATAACCCAACTTGGCGTACGTGGATCGGGAAATCGAGGCCGCGGAATCTACCGAGATGCGTACACGGATGTGGCCGAACTGGCGCGGGTCGAAGCTGATCGAATCGACGCGCCCCACGTCGACACCGCGGAAGCGCACGGGCGCGCCGACCTTCAAGCCGTTGACGCTATGGGTCGAGAGCAGATCGATGGGCAACCGCTCCGGCCCCTTGTCGGGTCCGAGCCAGAGCGCTCCGGCGATGCCGCCTAATCCGAGAAGGATCACGAACAATCCGGCGATGAAGGAGTGCGATTGGCGTTCCATGTCTTGGTCTCTTAGCAATTTGCGATTGCAGCCGCCGGCGTGCCCAACGCACTTAGCGCGCGGCGCCCGCGCCCGGCCAGGAAGTAGGCTTGGATGAACGGATGGGCGACCTTGACGACTTCACGTATCGGAGCCGCGACGATAACCCGCTGGTCGGCCAGCACGGCGATGCGATCGGACAGTGAAACCAGCGTATCCAGATCGTGAGTGATCATGACTACCGTGAGCTGCAGCTCTCGATGAAGCTCACGAACGAGCTCGA
>DATNNK010000264.1:0-2803 GCA_035601875.1 Casimicrobiaceae bacterium
CGTCGCTGAAACTTACTGCGGACACGCCTCAGCGGCTCGCTGGCAGATGGGATATCGACGAAAGCGCCGCGGGCGGACCGCGGGTGCAGATCGAGTTCGATGCCCCCTTGGTGAAGGAAGTCACGAAGCTGCGATAGCTCCGGTTGAAACCTCGTCGGCCGCATGGCCGTGGAAGGGGAGCGGATAAAGGAATTCCGGCCTGTTTGCGCTGCGAGATTCCGCGGCGAATTCCGCCTGCCACGGCGGCAGTCAGCTAGCGAGTCGGCACCTAACCACCGCTGTCGTCTGCGACGGCGGCGCCCAAGTCCTCCGCGCCGTATATCCTCAATCCGAAAAGTTGGCCAAGCGCCTTTCGGTACTGATCCGCGCCGGTGCGCATACTGTTGTTGTGACTGCCGCCTTCGACCAACAATAAGGTCTTCGGCGATGTCGCCGCGTCGTAGAGTTGTTGGCTGAAGCGCGAAGGCACGAAGCGATCCGCCGCGCCATGCACGACCAGCACCGGCATCGCCACCTTCGCCATCTTGCTCATCGAATCGAATTTCTGGGACATGAGGAGCCCGACCGGCAGCCAGGCATAAGTGACCTCGCGCGCCATGTCGGCGAGGGTTGTGAAGCTCGATTCGACAATCAGGCCGCCGGCTAGAACGCCGGGCGGCGACGCCGCCTGGTTCGCCGTGGCAAATCTAGATTTGGCGGCGGTGGAAACGCGCTGTGTCAGCGGTTGCGAGGCCCGCTCGGTTGATGCCGCATCGGCAAGCCCGCTCGCTGACGGCGCGTCTTCTTTGCTGAGCGACGCCGCCAGATCGACCGCGACGGCACCGCCGAGCGAATGGCCATAGATGTAGCGCCGCGCCGGATCCGGTTGCTGTGCGACCAGCCAGTCCCATGCCGCATGCGCATCTTCGTAAACGGTCTTTTCCGAAGGCAGGTCGCCATCGCTCTTGCCGAAGCCGCGATAATCGATCGCCAGCACCGAAAACCCGAAGGCCCGCAGCTGTGCCAGCCGGAATACCTGTCCAGTCAGGCTCCAACGCGTGCCGTGCAAATAGAGCACCGTGGGGGCATTCGGATTTTTGGCCGGCCACCACCAGGCATGGATGCGCTGCGCGTCGGCATCGCGGCTCACCGGAATATCGAATTCATGAACACCATCGGGCAAGCCGACATACCACCCCGGCGTCTCCTTGACCACGCGAAAGGTGAGACGCTCTTCCTCATGCTGAAGCGCGGCGGTACCGCAGGCCGTGAGCACTCCCAGGATGGTCGCTCCGACGAGCAGCCGTCTGGTAATCGGATGGCGTTCAGCGAAGGACGATGGTGACATGGTCGATGATCTGCGGCGGGAGGGATTCATAACGAAAACTCCGCCGCTGCCGTTGACTGGACTTTGGCGAAGCCTGACAGACCATCGCCATCGCAAAGGGTTCCGCGTCGCGTGCGCTGCGCCCGCCGCCCATCACCTATAATCCCGCGGTGCGCGCCGCCGAGTGCGCGCTCATCCGTTCCCGCGAAAGGAGCATCATGAGCACTACCCATAATGTAGCGGTCATCGTCGGCAGTCTCCGCAAGGAATCCTTCAATCGCAAGATGGCCAAGGCGATGATCGGGTTGGCACCTCCGTCGCTGAAGCTCGAGATCGTCGAAATCGGGCAGGTGCCGCATTACAACCAGGACTTCGATGGCGATCCGCCGCAGGAGGCGAAAGATTTCAAGGGCCGCATCCAGCAAGCCGACGCGGTGCTGTTCGTGACGCCGGAGTACAACCGCTCGGTGCCCGGCGTGCTCAAAAACGCGATCGACGTCGCTTCGCGTCCGTACGGCAAGAGCGCGTGGAACGGCAAGCCGGGGGCGATTCTCAGCCTCTCGCCGGGTGTCATCGGCGCCTTCGGCGCCAATCACCATCTTCGCCAGTCGCTGGTTTTCCTCAACGTTCCGGCCATGCCGCAACCCGAGGCCTACATCGGCGGCGCCGCCAAGATGTTCAGCGATACGGGCGCGATCATCAGCGACGAGACGCGCGAGTTCGTGACCAAGTTCCTGCAGGCATTCTCGCAGTGGATCGAGAAGAACGTCGCGAGTCAGAACGCTTAAGCTGCCCGGCGCCGCCGCGGCGGCCGCAATTCCGGAACCGGCGCCGCTAGACCACACGGCGCAGGTTCGGCGCTTCGCTCGCCGGCTTTGTCCACACCGAACCGCGCATCCATACCGCCGTTTCCGCCACGCCCATCGCGCGGCTGAGCAGATAGCCTTGCACCATGTCGCAGCCCATGGCGCGTAAGCGGTCGAGCGTCGCGTCGTTCTCGACGCCTTCGGCCACCACGGACAAGCCCAGGTTATGCGCGAGCTCGATGGTCGAGCGCACGATGAGGGCGTCGCCCGCGTCGGTGGCCATGCCGATGACGAATGATTTGTCGATCTTGAGCTCGTGCACCGGCAGCCGCCGCAGGTAAGCCAGCGACGAATAACCGGTACCGTAGTCGTCGATCGCCAGCTTGCAACCCAGCGCATGAAGCCGCTCGAGATTCTTGATCGCATGCGCGGGATCATCCAGGACTGCGCTCTCGGTGATCTCCAGCGTGATCCACTGCGCCGAGCACCGATGCCGCTTCAGCAGCGCCACGAAGCGGTCGGGCAACGTCGCGTCCATCAGGTCGCGTGTCGAGAGATTGATCGATACGTTCATCGCCAATCCATCCAAGCGCCACTTCGCGCACTGTGCGATCGCATGCGCCAGCACCCATTGGGTGATCGCGCGGATGTAGCCGGTTTGCTCGGCGAACGGGATGAATTCCATCGGTTG
>DATNNK010000265.1:0-5687 GCA_035601875.1 Casimicrobiaceae bacterium
CTCCTTACCAACTTTTACCGCGCATTTTCGAGGATCGAGCCGCGCCGCCAAACCGAACGCCGACAGCATGTCGGGAAAGTCGAGCGGAACGATGACCCGCGGCGTGTAAGCGCTCATGTGCAGCTCCTTATCTACGCAAACCCGTCCGGCGATTCGGTGCGCCGCGGCGAATAGGTTTCCCACTTCCCGCAACCGGGGCAACGCCAATAGTATTGCTTGGCGCGGAAGCCGCAGTTCTCGCAACGATACATGCCGAGCCGCTTGATGTGCTGGCCGACGAGACCCTTGACGAGCTCGAGATCGTGACGCCGGTCGGCCGGCGCCGCCATCAGCTGTGCCTCGAGCAGCTTGTCGAGCCCGAGCAGCGTGGGATTGCGTGCAAGCTCGTCCTTGATGAGCTGCGTCGCCGATTCGGCACCCTCGTGGGCGAGGATCTGATTGAACAGCGCGGTCAGCGAATCCAGTGACGGGTATTGATCCTCATAGCTGCGCAGCACCCGAATGCCCTGCGCGACGTCGCCAATCTTCCGGTACGCGTCGGCGAGACGGTCGGCGACCAGACCCAGAAACGCAGGGTTTTGCGATTCGATGCGCTGCCATGCCGCGATCGCGGCGGTATGGTCCCCGCGCTGTGACTCGACATCGCCGAGGAGTATCGCTGCGCGCGCGCAGAGCTTGTATTCGGCCAGCGCCTGCTCGATGAATTGCCGCGCATCGTCGAACTGAGAACGCAGCAGCGCGTTCTGCGCCAGCTCGCAATAGTAATGAGCGATTTCCTTGAAGTACGGCCGCTTGGCCAGCGCCTCCATGCGCTTGGTGGTCGCAATCGCTTTCTGCCAATCCTTCTCCTGCTCGTAGATCTGGAGCAGGAATCCCAGCGCCTGAACCTCGAACGGGCCGCCGTCGAGTCGGGAAAAAAGCTCCTCCGCTCGGTCGAGCAAGCCTGCACGGTGAAAATCCTGGGCGAGCTCGAACACCGCCGTCTGGCGCTTGTCCGCGGGCAAATCCGGCCGGTCGAGTAGATTCTGATGCATGCGTATGGCGCGGTCGATCTCGCCCTGGCGGCGAAAGAGATTACCCAGCGCGAAGTGAAGATCGATCGTCTGCGGGTCGACCTTGACCACTTCGATGAACGATTCGATGGCCTTGTCAGGCTGCTCGTTGAGCAGGAAATTCAGGCCCCGGAAATAGGAAAGCGGCAACGCTCGCGACTCGCGCAGCAGATGCTTGATGTCGATGCGCGCGGCGATCCATCCCATGGCAAAAAACAGCGCCGGGATGGGAAGCAGCCACCAGAGCTCAAAGTCCATTAAATCCCGAGTGCGCCGCGCCGCTCACGCGACATCTGCGGAAGGCGCGTCTTTTGGATGTCGCAGCGCGTGCTCGCGCCGCAAGCGCATCACCTGCCGCTTCAAGCGCGTCGCACGCACCAGTCCGGCCAGGAGTCCCGCGACCGCGCCCCCGGCGAACGCGATCAGCAGCAGGAAAATGAGCGGCGCCTGCCAGGAGAACCAGTGGTAGAAGCGGACGGTGACAGGCTCGGCGTTCTGCAGCGAAAGCAACAGCAGCAAAAGAAAGACGATGGTGCCCACGATCCAGCGAGCGACGTTCATGCAGCGATCCAAACAGAAAGGGCGGCACTATCGCGATTGACAATGCCGCCCGACAACGGGGTTCATCAGCCTTTCTTGAGTTCCTTGAGATCGACGCGCTCCCGCAATTCCTTTCCTGCCTTGAAGTGCGGGACGTGCTTCTCCGGCACCTGTACCCGCTCGCCGGACTTCGGATTGCGTCCCGTCCGCGGCGGCCGGTAGTTGAGCCCGAAGCTGCCGAATCCGCGAATCTCGATTCTCTCGCCCTTCGCCAGGCTCTCTGCCATGGCATCGAGGATCATCTTGACCGCGAGTTCGGCATCCTTGGCCACCAGTTGCGGGAACTGCGCCGCCAAGCGGTCGATCAGTTCCGATTTGGTCATCACGGGCTCGCTTACCCTTGATTCTTGTTGTCGAGTTTGGCCTTGAGCAGCGCGCCCAGGTTGGTCGTGCCGGCGCTGGTTCCGGAGTTTTCGACGGTGATCCGCTGCATCGCCTCGGATTCGTCGGCATTGTCCTTCGCTTTGATCGACAGATTGATCGACCGGTTCTTGCGATCGATGTTGATGATCATCGCCGTCACCGAGTCGCCCTCCTTCAGATGCGAACGAATATCCTCGACACGGTCGCGCGCGACTTCGGAAGCGCGAAGGTAGCCTTCCACTTCGCCATCGAGCGTGATGACCGCACCTTTGGCATCGAGCGATTTGACGCTGCCGGTCACCACGGTTCCCTTGTCGTGGGTGGCGACGAAGTTGGAGAACGGGTCGCCGTCCATCTGCTTGATGCCGAGCGAAATACGCTCGCGCTCGACGTCAATCGCAAGCACCACTGCCTCGACTTCCTGCCCCTTCTTGTAATCGCGCACCGCGGCTTCCCCCGGCAGCGACCACGACAGATCCGACAGGTGCACCAGGCCGTCGATGCCGCCCGGAAGGCCGATGAATACACCGAAGTCGGTGATCGACTTGATGAGTCCTTTCACCTTGTCGCCCTTCTTGTGATTCATCGAAAAATCTTCCCACGGATTGGGCATGCACTGCTTCATTCCGAGCGAAATACGGCGGCGCTCCTCGTCGATTTCGAGGATCATGACCTCGACCTCGTCGCCAAGCTGCACGACCTTGGTCGGATGGATGTTCTTGTTGGTCCAATCCATCTCGGAAACGTGAACCAGACCCTCGATGCCCTGCTCGATCTCGACGAACGCGCCGTAATCGGTGAGGTTGGTGACCTTGCCGAACAAGCGCGTTCCCGTCGGATAACGTCGCGACAGGCCGACCCACGGATCCTCGCCAAGCTGCTTCATGCCGAGCGACACGCGGTTCTTTTCCTGGTCGAACTTGAGCACCTTGGCGGTCACTTCGTCGCCGACCGCCAGCACTTCCGAAGGATGCTTGACACGTCGCCATGCAAGATCAGTGATGTGAAGCAGGCCGTCGATGCCGCCCAAATCGACGAACGCGCCATAATCGGTGATGTTCTTGACGATGCCCTTGACGATCGCGCCTTCCTGCAAGGTCTTGAGCAGCTCATCGCGTTCCGCGCCAAGGCTCGCCTCGAGGACAGCACGACGGGAGACCACGACATTGTTGCGTTTGCGGTCGAGCTTGATGACCTTGAAGTCGAGCGCCTTGCCCTCGAAGGGCGTCGTGTCCTTGACCGGACGGATATCGACCAGCGAGCCGGGCAAAAACGCGCGGATGCCGTTGACCATGACCGTCAAGCCGCCCTTGACCTTGCCCGTCACCAGGCCGGACACCACCGTGCCCTGCTCCATCGCGGCTTCGAGGTCGTGCCAGGCCTTGAGACGCTTTGCCTTGTCGCGCGACAGGCGCGTCTCGCCATAGCCGTCTTCGAGGCTTTCGATGGCGACGGTGACGAAGTCACCGGCTTTGACTTCGACAATACCTTGGTCGTTCTTGAATTCTTCGATCGGGATGAAACTTTCGGACTTGAGTCCGGCATTGACGACGACGATGTTGTAATCGACGCGAGTCACTTCGGCGGTGATCAGCTCGCCCTGCCGCATTTCCTGTCGCGCGAGGGATTCCTCGAACAAGGCGGCGAAGTTTTCCTGCGGTGGAGCTGGGTCGTTGGTGATGGTGGTGGCGGTTGCCATATGCGTTTGTTTCCTATCGGTTCGTCCGTCGCCTGGGGCGTGGGAACGGGTCCGTTTATCAAATCCGCCATCCGGACAGCCCTGCTGACGTCCGGCTGGCGGCTCTATCGGCCACTTAAGCTCACTGGCCATTCATTGACGCGCACGCCCGTGCAGCTTCTCGGGCGCTCGCCGACTAAGCTCGGCTCGCTTTGAGCACCGCCTTCGCGCGTTCGAGTACGAAGGCGATGCTCTCGTCGATCGACATGTCAGTCGTATCCAGGATCAACGCGTCGGCGGCGGCCTTAAGCGGCGCCGCCGCACGGGAACTGTCGCGCGCGTCGCGCTCCCGGATGTCGAGCAAAAGACCCTCGAGTGTAACCGAGTTTCCTTTTTCGATCAACTGCTTATAACGGCGCTCCGCCCGCACCTCGGCGCTGGCCGTAAGGTAGATTTTGAGGACGGCGTCCGGGAACACCACCGTTCCCATGTCCCGCCCGTCGGCGACCAGCCCGGGAGGGCGGCGGAACGACCGCTGACGCGACAGCAGCGCCAACCGCACCGACGGCAGGACCGCAATGCGCGAGGCGGCGCCGCTTACGGGTTCGCCTCGGAGCTCCTCGGTCACGTCCAAACCCTCGAGGCGTATCCGGCGCTTATCGAACGCGACCTCGAGCGACCGGGCCACCGCCGCTAGCCGCGCCTCGTCGTTGGCGGCAATGCCTTCGCGCGAGGCTTTGAGCGCGACGAGGCGATAGAGCGAACCGCTGTCGAGGTAATGCAACCGGAGCGCCGCCGCGACGCCCTGTGCCACCGTGCCCTTGCCGGACGCGGCCGGCCCGTCGATGGCGATCACGGGCGGCGGCGTCACCGAGTCTTTTCCTGCAGGCAGCCACGCCGATGATGACGCGTAGCGGTCATGCCGCAAGCTTGGCAAACGCTGCGAAATAATCGGGAAAAGTCTTGCTCACGCATTGCGGATCGTTGATGCGGACCGCAACGCCGCCCAGCGCCGCGAGCGAAAAGCACATCGCCATCCGATGGTCATCGTAGGTGTCGATCGTCGCCGCCCGCAACTTCGCCGGAGGGACGATGCGCAACCAATCCTGGCCCTGATCGACGACCGCACCCAGCTTGGAAAGCTCGGTTGCCATCGCGGCGATGCGGTCGGTTTCCTTGACTCGCCAGCTGGCGATGTTGCGCAGCGTCGTCGGGCCTTCGGCAAACAATGCCACGACGGCCGCGGTCATCGCCGCGTCCGGAATCATGTTGAAGTCGGCATCGATGCCCTTCAGAGGCCCGCGTCGGCGCACTTCGATCCAATCCTCGCCGCTATCGACCGCCGCACCCATCGCGGCCAGCACGTCGGCGAAGCGAATATCGCCCTGAATGCTGCTGCTGCCGACGCCAATTACCCGTACCGGACCGCCGGCCACCGCACCGGCGGCCAGAAAATACGACGCCGACGACGCATCACCCTCGACCACGATGGTTCCGGGGCTCACATAGCGCGAGTGCGCGGGAACCATGAAACGGCTCCAGCCGTCGCGCTCGACGTCGACGCCGAAGCGGCGCATCAGGTTCAGCGTGATCTCCACATACGGCTTGGAGACGAGCTCACCCGTTACCTCGAGCGTGACCTCCGCGGCAGCAAGCGGCAGTGCCATCAGCAGTGCGCTCACGAACTGACTCGATACGTCGCCGCGGATGGCGATCGGCGATGTGATCGCACTCCCGGTGCGCATAATGCCCGGACCTATGGCCAGAGGCGGATAACCTTCGCGAGCTGCGTAGCGAACATCCGCCCCGATGGCCCGCAGCGCGTCGACCAGATCCGAGATGGGGCGCTCATGCATGCGTTGCACGCCAGCGAGCTGGTAGTCGCCGCCGGAAAACGCCAATGCCGCCGTCAGCGGACGGAACGCGGTGCCGGCGTTGCCCAGGGACAGCGAGGCACGCTTGACCGGAAATGCGCCCGCGGCCCCGTAGACGAT
>DATNNK010000266.1:0-12753 GCA_035601875.1 Casimicrobiaceae bacterium
CGTCCACGGCGCGCCGCACAATTCGACCACCGGCACCAGATGCGGTGGATTCACCGGATGCGCGACGAGGCACCGCGCGCGTCCTGGCAAGGCTTCGGTGAAGCGCGACGCGGGCAGCGCCGAGGTCGAGCTCGCGATGATCGCCGAAGGTAGAGCGAGTCGATCCAGCGCGACGAAAACCTCGCGCTTCACGACCAGGACTTCCGGCAGATTCTCCTGGATCCACGTCGCGTCCGCAACGGCGTCTTCCAGCCGATCGACGATGGCAATGCGGGCCAGCGCGCGAGCCGCGTCGTCGACCAGGCCGTAGGCCTGCTGCTCGGCCAGGCTCGCCGCCATGTAGTCGTGGGCGGCAATGCGTTGGGCGGGCACGCTGTCGAAGAGCCGGACCTGCCAGCCCGCGCGTGCGAAGACCATCGCCCACGCGCGGCCGATCAGGCCGCCCCCTATCATCGCTGCATTAGTTTTCATCTCACATCCAGAGGACCTGCCGGCGCAGGTCGAGATCTTCACGCAAGGCGGCCGCCGGTCCATGATGCACGACCGTGCCGCGCTCAAGCACATACGCGCTATCGGCCAGGGCCAGCACGAGATCGAGATTATGCTCGACGGTGACCATCGCGACTTCCCCGCGCAGGCGATCGAAGGTCTCGAACAATTCCTCGAGGAATGGAATCGGACGCTGCGGCTCTGTGGCCGATCGGGGGCGCCCAACTGCGATGGCAGTTATAATCCCGCCGCGTTCCGCTGTAAACCTGTGGCTGCAGATCGGGCTGATGCTTAAGGAGCGGCGATGGACCTGAACCTGCAGGGATTGCGCGTGTTGGTCACCGCCGGCGCATCAGGCATCGGCCTCGCGACCGCCCGCGCATTCGCGCGCGAAGGCGCGCATGTGCACCTTTGCGATATCGATGAGGCAGCGCTGGCCTCGTTGGCGACAAGCGACCCGGGCATCTCCCGCAGCACATGTGACGTTGCCGACGCGACGTCCGTCGCCCGTCTGTTCCATGAGACCCAACTCGCGCTCGGCGGCCTCGACGCACTGGTCAACAACGCGGGCATCGCCGGACCCACGGCGGCGTGCGAGGACATCACCTTGCGCGACTGGGAACGCACGCTCGCGGTCAATCTCACCGGACAGTTCCTGTGCGCGCAGCGGGCGATTCCGATGCTCAAGCAGAGCTCCAACGCGAGCATCGCGAACCTGTCTTCCGCGGCGGGCCGCTTCGGATTTCCGCTGCGCACGCCGTACGCGGCGACGAAATGGGGCGTGATCGGCTTGACCAAGTCGCTGTCGATCGAGCTCGGTATCCACGGCATCCGAGTCAACGCGTTGTGCCCGGGCTCCGTCGCGGGATCGCGCATCGACGCCGTATTCGCGAGCAAGGCAGCCGCGCGCGGGGTCGCCGCCGATGTCGTGCGCGAGGAGGCACTGGCAAAGACGTCGCTGCACCGGCTTGTTTCCGCCGACGACATTGCGCATGCGATCGTGTTTCTCGCCTCGAAGTTGGGCGCGAACATATCGGGCCACGCGCTGCCCGTCGATGCGGACACGCAGGCGCTGGTATAGCGAACTGCCCCCAGCAGTCGCGCGCGTGTACGCCCGCCCTGGCAATAGACCCACTCAGGAAATGGTTTAGTACCCGCTCTTAGTGAGGGGCAACAATATGCTAACCACTATGTATGCCACCCGACGGACAACAAATCGAACGGGGCGCAATCTTGTAGCGCGATCGGCGGGCTCTCCTTATATCCCGGGAAAATCGATGCCGCTGCTGCTCTGCAAGTCAGCGACGATGCGACTGATGGCAAACGGCGAGGACCCTCGATTCCCTTTCTGAGTGCGATGGAATCGGGCGGCGCAACCGGGGCGCGATCTTTTCTGACAACCATGAGGGCAAGAAGGGGGCGACCCAATGGTTTCGTTTTGGTGGGTGTTGGCGGCATTTATCGGAGGCGGGTGCGCGGGCGTACTGGTCATCACGTTGATGCAAATGGCGGGCGGATTACCCGAGCAATCGGCGCATGTGCCGGATTTGAATGGACTTCCCTGGTAGCGTGGATCGCGTGACGTAGGTGCGCATGGCGCGGGTCGGCGCGCGCCGACGATCCGGCTTACTCGCGTCCACGAAGCACTTAATTCCACCTCGGCAGCCGTATAGATCGGCCGGCATTCGCGAGGCCGGTTGCCAAATCTCCACCGTCGCGCGCACTCGTGACGAGGCTTTTTTCGAGTTGCCAATTCCTCCTCGACCGTGGCACATCCGGTGCTGCCGGGAGAGTGCTTGGCCGAGGACACCGCGACCATTTTCAGCCGACCCGACGCTACGTGCGGCACGGCCGCGCGCGGTTCGACTTCCTGATGCGATCCACTCGCCATTTCGCCGATTCCAGGTGAATATCGAGTTCGCAATCCCTTGAACGCACCGCAGGGAGGAGGAACCGATGCCGCGCTACGACTCGCCGTACGACCCAGCCACGATGCCGCGCAAGCTGGAGCACGTCATCTACGAAAAGAAGGGCCACGTCGCGTATGTCACGCTCAATCGGCCCGAGGTTCGCAACGCCCTTCACTCGTACGCGTACGCGGAGATGCGCTCCTGCTGGCGCGACATCGGCCTCGATCCCAACATCTACGTCGGCATCGTCACCGGAGCCGGGCAAGCTTTCTGCGCCGGGCGCGACGTCAAGTTCCTGGCGCAATATCAGGCGCAGGGCAGGCGTACGCCACACGAGGACCCGAATGATCCGTTGTTCCACTGGGGCGGAGGCGGGCAGCCGCAGGACGTGAACCTGGAAAAGCCGCTCATCGCCGCCATCACTGGCTTCGCCGTAGGCGTGGGACTCAACATCATCCTGCAGTGCCAACTGCGGGTAATGGCGGACGGCGCCTGGATCGGCGACCAGCATACCAACGTTGGCCGCCTAGGCGCGCCGCACGAGATGTACAGTGCGCTGCCGCGCACTGCGGCCGCCCATCTCACGCTTTGCAATGGCCGTTTGACCGCCCAGGAATGCCTGCAACAGGCGATCGTCAACAAGGTGGTGCCGGCGGAACAACTGATGGCTGCGGCCGAGCAGCTTGCCGAAATGATTTGCCTTGGCTCTCCGCTCGCGGTGCAGGCCGCGATCCGGCTGTACCGGCTGACTGCGTTGTTTCCGCCGTCGCTGTCGGCCTATGCGCGCCATCTCGATCAGGAAATCGCGGAGAGCGAAGACGGCGCGGAGGGCGCTCGCGCGTTCAACGAAAAACGCACGCCCGTCGGGAAGCTGCGCTAGCGACCTGCGGGTACACTGGGCGCGTCAGTTGGCAGAGCCAGGCGAAGACCTCATGTTCTCATCCGGAGGAAGCAACAAGCGGTGGTGCCCCGATTGGATGGCCGCGCTCATGGCGGCCCTCGCGGGCGCCGTCGTCGGCTTGTCGTGTGTCGAGGCGCTTGCTCAGGGCACCGCGTTCCCGGCGCGCGGCAGGCCGATCACGATGATCGTGCCTTACGCCGCCGGTGGGGTCACCGACACCGGTGCGCGATTGATGGCAGCAGGCCTGGAGAAGGAGCTGGCGACGCCGGTCGTAGTCGCCAACAAGCCTGGGGCGGCCTCCCAAGTTGGCTTGATGGAGCTCTTGAGATCAAAGCCGGACGGCTACACCCTTTCATACGTCGTGCTTCCCACGGTGGTCACGCACTACACGGTGCCCGGCCGCGACGTGACGTATTCGCGATCGAGCTTCCAGCCGGTGGCGATGCACCACTACGTGCCCCAGACGATCTCGGTGCGCGCAGACAGTCGCTACCAGACGCTGCACGACCTGGTGCAGGCCGCGCGCAAGAGCCCGGAAACGATCTCGATCAGCGATAGTGGCCTGATGGCGGTGCCCCACACGCGGGTGCTGATGCTGGAACGAGCGGCCGAGGTGCGCTTCGTCTCCATCCATTTCACCGGCGGCGCGCCTTCGGTCACTGCGCTTCTCGGTGGACATGTCGACGCGTTGGCCGGTGCGACCGCCGACGCCTTGCCGCACAAGCAGAGCGGCGCGTTTCGCGTGTTGGCGATCGCAGCCGAGCAACCGGACAAATCGATGCCGGAAGTGCCGACGATGAAATCGCAGGGCTATGACGTCGCCGCCGCTTCCTGGACCGGGATCGTGGCGCCGGAGGGGACACCGCAAAACGTCGTCGATGCGTTAACCAAGGCAATGAAAAAAGTGATCGACAGTCCGGAGCATCAGAAGAAGCTGCAGGAGCTCGCGCTTACGCCGTATTACCTCGATCCCACCGCCTACACCAAGCTCTGGATGGACACGGAAATCCGTATGAAGCCCATCCTCGAGAATCTGCAACAGAAATAAGGTTCGCCACGAGTGTTGGAGATGACTTTCACCGCAGATGCTGGCGACGCGCAATTCGGCCCCTGGAATCCCGGGATTCAATCGCAGATTCCAGCGCACTTGCGCCACTATTGCACGATCTTCCGACCGGAAAACGTCTTCACGTCCCTTGCCGACGCCGAAGAAATGCGTGATCTCACCGGCCTGGAATTCACGGAGCTCGTGACCTTCCAGCCGCGGCGGCTTGCCCTCCATGAAGTGCTGATTCGCGTAACCGCCGATCTCTCGGTTCCCGATGGATCGCGCATCGAAGATCTCGGCATCAATTTCCGGCAGATGACCGGGATTCTTCTGAAGCAGTGCATCGAGCCCAGAATGAGCGAGATCGATGCAATCTACGATGCAGCGAAGCGCAGGCTGTCGGAAATCGTCGCCAACGAGCTGGCGAGCGTTGATGCCGCGCCCGCCGCGGCATCAACTCCCGTGTTGCCGACCGCCAAGCGTGAATTCCTGAGCTTTTTCAAACGCGCCCGGGCACCCGACATGGTGACCGACTCCGGCGCGCGCGACCCAGGGCAGCTCATCGCGACTTGGGGGGCCAAGGCGCGCTCGCTCCCTGACGGTGCGGAGCAAGCCGCATACCGCGCGCTGTCGACCGTCGTCTCCGCGTTGCTCATCCGCCACGGCAGCGTCTGGGGCAGCCGCCAGCTTATTGCGTCACTCGTTACCGACATGGCTTGCAACCATTTTGGCAGTGACGAAATCGGACGGCTGATCGAGCCGTGGATGACCAATGCGGCCGAGATCGAAGGCTACAGCCTGCTGCCGCGACAAGAACGGCCGGTCGTCATGAATACAAAAGGACCTTCGGCCTCGGGCAAGAGTACCTTGCGTCCGCTGCAAAAGACGCTTGCCGGCGACATCGGGGTCACCTGGAGTGAGTTTGCGCTGATCAGTCCGGACATCTGGCGCAAACAATTGATCGACTACGACAGTCTTGGCCCGGTCTTCAGGTATGCAGCCTCGTTCACCGGAGAGGAGCTCCAGATAATCGATCAGAAACTCGATCGCTATATGGCGCGAAAAGCGGGGCGCGGAGACATGTCGCACCTGCTGATCGATCGGTTCCGTTTCGACAGCTTCGCCCCCGATTCGAACGAGGCGGGCAGCAATCTGCTGACCAGGTTCGGTCAAATCGTCTATCTCTTTTTCGTGATCACACCGCCCGCTTCGCTCGTGGAGCGCGCCTGGAAGCGGGGACTCGAGTTCGGTCGCTATAAAGCCGTCGACGACACGCTCGCGCACAGCGTCGATGCGTACTCGGGAATGCCGCAGCTTTTTTTTACCTGGATACAACGTACCGACAAGCGCGTGCACTTCGAATTTCTCGACAACAGCGTGCAGCTCGGCGAGCGTCCGCGCACGATCGCGTTCGGCTGGAACGACACCTTGAACGTGCTGGACGTCAAGTGCGCGCTCGATGTCGAGCGATACCGAAGGGTAAACGTCAATGCCACCGCTCCGGAGTTGCTTTACAGCGACCAGAGCCTCCTGGCGTCGGAGAACAACACTGGATTTCTCAAGCAATGCATCGACAAATTTCGTGAGATCAACTTCGCGGATCAGGATACCGGGCGCATCTACCTGAGGATTGTCTCCGGGAAACCCGTGTGGGCTGATCGGGAAGCGCTGGAGCGCGCGGCGTCGAATCCCGATACACGCGCGGGCTTGCTTGCCATGGCGTCGGCGGCATTCGATCGGGCGCTTCCGGCCCCGGATCGACCGGTGTATCTCAGCGAAATCACCGGTGCGAACCAAGCGCGCACCCTTGGCCGCTGGGGAACGTCCGACTAGAGCCTTGACACGAGGTCACGGGACATCGGGCTTAACCGGTCAAGCCGATACCCGCACTGTGTCGGTCCGGGCGTGGGTTTGCGTTTTCGGATCCTCGCTACGTGGTAGCGATTTCATGGCCCGCCAGAAGCTCAAGCGCACGCACCAAAGCCGAATGATCCCAGTCCTTGCCGCCGTGCGCTGCGCAGGCAGTGAAGAGCTCCTGCGCCGTGGCGGTGTTGGGAAGCGATATGCCAGCTTGGCGCGCAGCGGTCAGCGCCAGATTCAGATCCTTTTGATGGAGCACGATCCGAAACCCGGGGTTGAACGTACGCTTGATCATCCGCTCGCCGTGAACCTCCAGAATGCGTGACGATGCGAAACCGCCCATCAGCGCCTGGCGCACTTTGCCCGGATCCGCCCCCATCTTGGAGGCGAACAGCAGCGCCTCGCCGACGGCTTCGATGTTGAGCGCAACGATGATCTGGTTCGCCACTTTGCACGTTTGTCCGTCGCCATTACCGCCGACCAGGGTAATGTTCTTGCCCATCAATTCAAAGAGCGGCTTGACTTTGTTGAACGTATCTTCGGGTCCGCCGACCATGATCGTCAGGCTCGCTGCCTTTGCTCCCACTTCACCGCCCGACACCGGTGCGTCGAGATATTGGCAACCGAGCGCATTGATCTTCTGCGCGAACTGTTTGGTCTCGACCGGCGAAATCGAACTCATGTCGACGACGATCTTGCCGCGCGTGAGGCCTTCGGCGACGCCCTTCGCGCCGAACAGCACGGCAGCCACGTCCGGCGTGTCCGGCACCATGGTGATGATCGTGTCCGCCTTCTGGGCGACCTCCATGCCGCTGTCGCAAGCCGTACCGCCCGCGGCGAGGATCTCCTGCGGCGCACCGTGCCGCGAATGGACGTAGAGCTCATGGCCGCCGCGGATCAAGTTGAGCGACATTGGCTTGCCCATGATGCCCATCCCGATGAATCCAACCTTGCTCATGCTCCTGTCCTTTGCGGTTCGGATGAATTGTTGGCGCCAGCTTGAATTTTCAAAGATAGGGCTTGATCCATCCCAGCCCTTCCAGCGTTGACTTCGCCGGCTTGTATTCGCAGCCAATCCAGCCGGAATAGTTGAGTTTATCGATGAACTGAAACAGGAACGGGTAATTGATTTCACCCGTACCCGGCTCGTTGCGGCCCGGATTGTCCGCGAGCTGCAGGTGGCGGATGCTGCCGAGGTTGCGCTCGATTGTCGGCGCCAGATTCCCTTCCATGATCTGCATGTGGTAGATGTCGTATTGCAGAAACAGATTGTCCGAGCCGACGTCCTTGATGATGTCGAGCGCCTGCTGTGAGCGGTTGAGGAAGAAGCCGGGAATGTCCCGCGTATTGCACGGCTCGATCAGCAGGCGGATGGCGGCTGACTTGAGCTTGCCTGCCGCGAACTGCAGGTTGCGGACGAACGTCTCGCGGGTCTTGGCCGGATCGGCGCCGGTCGGGGCGATGCCGGCGAGACAATTTATCTGCGTGCATTGCAACGCACCTGCATACTCGATCGCCTTGCCGACGCCGTCCTGAAATTCGCCGACGCGATCGGGCAGGCAGGCGATGCCGCGCTCGCCCTTGGCCCAGTCGCCGGCGGGCAGGTTATGCAGCACCTGCGTCAACCCGTTCGCCGCGAGGCGCTCGGCCAGGTCCTCCTTGCGATAAGGATAGGGGAACAGGTATTCGACGCCCTTGAAGCCCGCATCCTTCGCCGCCTTGAATCGGTCGAGAAAGTCGACCTCGTTGAACAGCATCGTCAGATTGGCATTGAATTTCGGCATGTCTCCCTCTCGTCAATCTGATTCAAGATATCGGTTCGAATGCATTGATCTGCAGAGACTCTATTGTGGTGCGATGCGAATCGAGGCCGGGCTGCCAGGCATCTTGATCCTCACCCCTGTATCCTCCATGCCGGTTCCGGTCATTCGGAAGGCGGCCAACTCATTCTCGGCGTAGTTCTGTATCAGAATGTACTTACCGTCCGGTGTGAACGTGACGCCTTGGTTGTTCTTGCCCACCGGCGCTTCGGCGACTTTTGTGGCATGACCGTTCTTAATCGAAAATAGCATCAGGCTGCCATGCTCTGTCCAGAAGGGGCTGGTTTTCTTCGGCAGGTTGGTCCCGTCGATGTTGCTTACCGCCATCCACTTGCTGTCCGGCGAGATCGCCACGCCCTCGGGTGTTTGCCCGACCGTGACGTGCTCGATCGCACGGAACGGCTCGCGCGTCAGATCGACCAACGTAATCTCATCGGCATCGCCACCCTCGTCGCCATGGTCGGCGATTGCGGCGAGCTTGCCGTCCGGGAAAATGTCCATCCCATACGGCTGCACGCCCACCGTTATGTCGCGCCCTGTGTAAGTAACTTTTGTACCGTCCACCTTGAGAACCGAGACTTTGTCCTCGCCCCGTTTCGTCGCCAACGCCCATTTGCCATCGGGCGTGAACGCGACGTGGCTCAGGCGGGATTTCGGCTCGCCAATCTTAAGCGTCTCGACGAGCGTAACCCTCTTGCCCTCGATCACGAGTACCGACACGGTACCCTCGATATGGCCCGCAAGCGCGAGAGTGCCTGCCTTGTTGATCGAGACACCATAGGCCTGGGTGCTGAGCGCGACGCGATCGATAAGCCTCGGCGGCGAGGCCTCGAGATCAATCACCTGAATGAACGGCTCACGAATAAACCATGAGTTCGAAGCACGCGACCCATGCACAATCTGGGCGTCGGGGTTAAGCCTATTGGGTGCCGAGACAAGAGCGATTGTTTCATCTGGGCTGATCGCCACGGCCATCGGCGGAGCTATAACACTATGATGCACCTCGACTTGACCAACGACCTTGGGCGGAAAGACCGCGGCATCGAGAATAACGAGCGTGTCGGGCATGGGCGGATCAGCGGCGTAGTAGTCACCATCGATGCTCGGCCATTTGCCATCGTTCGCGGACACCACGAGGTGCCCTGCTCCCGCAGGAAAGGTGAATACCGATAACACCATGACGAGACTTGCGTGTCTCCAATAGCGATGAGCTTTCATCGGCTTCCTCCCTTCGAACTAGCGGATGTAATTCAGTCGAGAAGCCCGACCGCGGAAGGCGCGTCTTCACGGTTTTGTGCCAGCTCTTCGAATTCGGTGATGTTGTCGATCTCGGTGCCCATGGAAATATTCGTCACGCGCTCCAGAATGATCTCGATCACGACCGGCACCTTGTATTGTGCCATCCACTTGTCCGCCTGCTCAATGGCGGGATCGATCTCCTCCTGCTTGCGCACGCGTATGGCCTTGCAGCCCAATCCTTCGGCCACCGCCACGTGGTCGACGCCGTACTCGCCCAGGCCGGGCGCGTTGATGTTCTCGAACGACAGGTCGACGCAGTAATCCATGTTGAAGCCGCGCTGCGCCTGCCGGATCAAGCCGAGGTAGGAGTTGTTCACGACGATATGCAGATACGGCAGCTGGAACTGGGCGCCGACCGCAAGCTCCTCGATCATGAACTGGAAATCGTAATCGCCCGACAGCGCGACGACCTTGCGCTTGGGGTCGGCCTTGACCACACCCAGCGCCGCCGGCAAGGTCCAGCCCAGGGGGCCGGCCTGGCCGCAGTTGATCCAGTGCCGCGGCTTGTACACGTGCAGGAATTGCGCGGCGGCGATCTGCGACAGACCAATCGTACTCACGTAGCAGACGTCCCTGCCGAAGGCGTTGTTCATGCACTGATAGACGCGCTGCGGCTTCATCGGCACATTTTCGAAGTTGGTCTTGCGCAACATGGTGCGCTTGCGCTCGCGGCATTCGTCCGCCCACGTGCTCCAGTCCTTGAGCTTGCCTGCGCTTTTCCACTCCTTGGCGATTTGCACGAAGAGCTCGAGCGCGGCCTTGGCGTCGGAGACGATGCCGTAATCGGGGCCGAACACGCGCCCGATCTGGGTCGGCTCGATGTCCACGTGCACGAACTTGCGGCCCTTGGTATAGACCTCGATCGAACCGGTGTGGCGATTCGCCCAGCGATTGCCGATCCCGAGCACGAAGTCCGACGCGAGCATGGTCGCGTTGCCGTACAAATGCGACGTCTGCAGCCCTGCCATGCCGGCCATCAGCCGGTGGTCGTCGGGAATCGCGCCCCAGCCCATGAGCGTGGGTATGACCGGGATACCCGTCTCCTCGGCGAATTCGATCAGCAACTCCGATGCGTCCGCATTGATAATGCCACCGCCCGCCACGATCAGAGGCCGCTCGGCCTTGCTGAGCATGGCCAGCGCCTTTTCGATCTGGGCGCGGGTGGCGCGGGGCTTGTACACAGGAAGCGGCTCGTACGTCTCGATATCGAACTCGATCTCCCCCATCTGGACGTCGAAGGGAAGGTCGATCAGCACCGGTCCCGGACGGCCAGAGCGCATGAGATGAAATGCCTGCTGAAACGCGCGCGGAACCTGCGCCGGCTCACGCACGGTGACCGACCACTTGGTGACCGGCTTGGAGATGGATTCGATGTCCACCGCTTGAAAATCTTCCTTGTAAAGCCGCGCGCGCGGCGCCTGTCCGGTGATGCAGAGAATGGGAATCGAATCGGCCCACGCCGAGTAGAGGCCGGTGATCATGTCGGTGCCCGCCGGTCCCGACGTTCCGATGCACACGCCGATGTTGCCGGCCTTCGCTCGCGTGTAGCCCTCCGCCATGTGCGAGGCACCTTCGACATGCCGCGCCAGCACGTGATCGATCCCGCCGATTTTGCGCATCGCCGCGTACAGCGGATTGATTGCGGCGCCGGGCAATCCGAAGGCCGCGGTCACGCCCTCCTTCAGCAGCACCTGAACTGCGGCTTCAATCGCTCTCATCTTTGCCATGGTCATTTCTCCTGCAATGTTGTTTCACTTGTCGCGAATGTATTTCGTTTACACGTTACCCGGCAACAAACGCGCGGCGCGAATCTGGCGCAAGAGCACCCGGGCTCGCTGCAAGCGCATTGACCAGCGAGCCTATGCCGTCGATGGTGATCTCGACCGTCGACCCATCCTTGATCGATCCGACACCCAGAGATGTCCCGCAGGCGATCACATCGCCGGGCAACAGCGACATATCGTGGGAAATCCGGCTCACCTGCGCTGCGGGCGAAAAAATCATGTCGGAGAGCGCGTAGTTTTGACGCTCGACGCCGTCGAGCCTGGTGATCACCCGTGCCTGGGACCAGTCCAGATCCGGCACGATGACCGGACCGAGGCAGGCAAAGGTGTCGTAGCCCTTGGATCTGCACCACTGCGGAAAGTTGACGTCTTCATTCAGCACTTCCGCCGCCGTGACATCGTTAACGCAGGTGTATCCAAAAATGTAGCTCGCCGCTTCGCTCTCCGGTACATCCTTGCAATGCCGGCCGATGACAATCGCCAGCTCGCCCTCGTAGGCGATCTTGCCCTTATAGCTCGCGGGCCGCTGGATCGGGTCGCCGGGCCCTGCCACCGAACTGGCCGGCTTGATCAGAAACAGCGGATGGTTGGGCTCCTGCTTGCCCAGCTTGGCGGCCAGTGCGTGAAAGTTATTCCACAACGCGACAATCTTGGTTGGCGCGCAGGGGCAAAGCAGCGTGATCGTCTCTCTCGGAATTGTCGCCCCGGTCGGTCTCGGCGCGTCGAAGAGATCGCCCTCGTATTCTGCGATCCGATCTTCTTCGAGCAGACCGAATCCGACTCGGCCCTCGGCAGACTTGAAACGCGCCCATTGCGTCATAGGGCTAACCTTTGCGCCTTTCCTGCACCCGCGCTAGAACGTGCGGCCCGCGCAACGTGCGCGGTCGGCAAATGAAGCATATTCCGGAGGACGGATGTCGTCACGATTGTTGGCATAGGTCAGATCAGTCCCGCGCCGCGTGCCCACTTGTACTTGGCGCCCAGGACCGCGACTGGAAGCTCGGTCGAATAGGCATACGCCGGAATGCCATGGTCGAACAGGTATTCCGCGGCTTCCTCGACCTCGATGTCGCCAGCGAGCGATGCCACGATCGGCTTCTCGATGCCCTTGGCCCGCATCTCCTCGACGACCTCGACCAATTTCTTGGCGAACACCATCGGCGGTGTGACGATGGTGTGCCAGTAGCCAAGAATGAGCGCGTGGATGCGCCGGTCTTCGAGGCCCAGCCGGACCGTGTTCTGGTACGTCTTGGGCGGCTCGCCACCGGTGATGTCGACTGGATTGCCGGCAGCGCCAAAGGGCGGAATGAACTTGCGAAAGGCGGCGTCCAGATCGGGCGGCATGGCCATCAGCGTCAGATCGTTGTCGACGCAGGCATCCGACAGCAGCACGCCCGAACCGCCGGCGCCGGTGATGATGACCACGTTCTCGCCCTTGGGCGTTGGCAGGATGGGAATGGCGCGGGCAAACTCGAGCAGGTCGCGCAGGGACCGGGCCCGAATCACCCCCGACTGCTTGAACACGTCCTCGTAGATCTTGTCGTTGCCGGCGAGCGCCCCGGTATGCGAGCTCGCCGCGCGAGCGCCCATTGCCGTGCGGCCCGCCTTGAGCACGACGATGGGTTTCTTCTTCGAGACGCGC
>DATNNK010000267.1:0-3890 GCA_035601875.1 Casimicrobiaceae bacterium
GAAAGCTTGCTATAGATCTCCTTGGTCAGTTGCTGGCTTTTCTTGTTGAGCCGGTTGATCTCGTCCGAGATGTCGACCGCGGAGTCTTCGTGCACATAGCGAAGCTCGTCAATCTTGGCTTGCAGATCGGCGATGGGTTGCTCGGAATCGAGAAAGGTTTGTTTCATCGAGCCAGGTTCGACCGGCGTCCAGGAGGCGAGGGCGGCATCATAGCGCACGGGCACGGACCGCGGCCATGATGCGCCGCCCGCCCACATCGTAGATCAGCTTGCGCCCTATCGCCAAGTTTGCTCCGGCAACCCGCAAATCCATATCGGCTCCCGCGCTGCTCTATCGCATGGCGGCGGCCGGACGCAGCATCTGAATGTGTGCGATGCCGTCCTCGAGGTACGGCTCGGACGCGGGTCGAAAGCCGAAGTCGGCGTAGAAGCTCTCGAGGTAGCGCTGCGCCCCGATTCGAATACCGTGCTGCGGATAGATCTCGGACGATTTACGCACGCCTTCGCGCATCACCGCGCGCCCGGCGCCGGTACGCCTGAAATCCGCGGTGGTGAGGACGCGGCCGATCGATGCCTCGGCAAACCTGCATCCGGGTTCGAGCAGACGCAAATAGGCGGCCAGGGCTTTGGCGCCGCCGCGTTCCACCCAGCCGAGCAAATGCCACGCTTCCTGGTCCGCGCCGTCGATGTCGAGAAACGTGCAGTGCTGTTCGACGACAAACACTTCGCTGCGCACGCGAAGCGCCGCATACAGGGCGTCTGGCGTGAGCTCGGCGAATCGACTCCACTGCCAGGCGATTTCAGAGGGCATCGTTGGGCGAGACGTGCGCGGAGTTTGCGGCACCTTAAGTTACACTATGCGGCCGTCGCAATCGATCGTTTCTGGGTCTCATTGTGGTGTCTCCCATGGCAAAAGCGCATCGCATCGCCGTCATCCCCGGTGACGGCATCGGCAAGGAGGTCGTCCCCGAGGGCGTTCGCGCGCTCGAGGCCGCGGGTAAGAAGTTCGGCATCGCATTCCAGTGGGACGAGTTCCCGTGGAGCTGCGATTACTACGTCAAATACGGCCGAATGATGCCGGAAGACTGGTTCGAACAGATCCATCGACACGAAGCGATTTTTTTCGGCGCCGTCGGCTGGCCGGCGACGGTACCCGATCATATATCGCTTTGGGGCTCGCTCATTCAGTGGCGGCGCCGGTTCGACCAGTACGTCAACCTGCGGCCCTGCCGTCTGATGCCGGGCATTCCATCGCCACTTGCCAACCGCAAGCCGGGCGACATCGATTTCGTGGTCGTGCGCGAGAATACCGAAGGCGAATACTCATCGGTCGGCGGACGGGTTTTCGACGGCACCGACCGCGAAACCGTATTTCAGCAAACGATTTTCACCCGCACCGGCGTCGACCGGATCCTCAAGTACGCATTCGAACTCGGGGCTACGCGTCCGCGGAAACACGTTACCTCGGCCACCAAATCGAACGGCATCTCCATCACCATGCCGTATTGGGACGAGCGCTTTCGGGCGATGGCGGCACGGTACCCGGATATTCGAACCGATCAATTCCACATCGACATCCTGAGCGCGCAATTCGTACAGCATCCGGATTGGTTCGACGTGGTGGTCGGCTCCAATCTGTTCGGCGACATTCTTTCCGACCTGGGCCCAGCGGTGTGCGGCACAATCGGCATCGCGCCGGCGGCGAATATCAATCCGGAACGCATTTATCCGTCGACCTTCGAGCCGGTTCACGGCTCGGCGCCGGACATCGCAGGCAAGGGTATCGCCAACCCTATCGGTCAGGTCTGGTCGGCTGCGCTGATGCTCGAACACCTCGGACACGCTGCTGCCGCCGCCGCAATCGTGCGTGCGATCGAAACGGTGCTTGCCGACAAGAGCGCGCCGCGGACCCCTGATCTCGGCGGTCGAGCGACCACCGAAGCCCTCGGCAAGGCGATCGCGGAGGCCATAACTTAGTCGCGCGGGGTTCGAACGGCTTTTGTGGCAAGATAGCCGCCAAAGAATGAGCCTGACGCAGGGAGCGACCGCAATGATCATCGGTATTCCGCGCGAGACCCGCCCTGGCGAGACACGCGTCGCCGCCACGCCCGAGACGGTCAAGAAACTGGCCGCCAGCGGCAAGCATCCGCTTGTTGTCGAGACCGGCGCCGGAGCGCACGCCAGCATTCCCGACGCTGACTTTCAGACGGCCGGTGCACGAATTGGCACCGTCGCCGAGGCCTTGGGCGCTGACATCGTCCTCAAGGTACGCGGACCGACCGCGGAGGAGCTGCCGAAACTCAAGCGCGGCGCGATGCTCATCGGCCTCCTCAATCCATTCGATGTTGCAGCGATCGAGTCGATCGCTGCAACCGGCGTTTCCGGCTTCGCGCTCGAGCGCCTGCCGAGAATCAGCCGCGCGCAATCGATGGACGTGCTCTCCTCGCAGGCAAACATCGCCGGCTACAAGGCGGTGATGATCGCGGGCAACCTGTACGGGCGCTTCATGCCCATGCTGATGACTGCGGCGGGAACGGTGAAGGCCGCGCGCGTGCTGATCCTCGGCGTCGGGGTTGCCGGACTGCAGGCCATCGCGACGGCCAAACGCCTCGGCGCGGTGATCGAGGCGTCGGACGTGAGGCCGTCGGTCAAGGACCAGGTCGAATCGCTCGGTGCGAAATGGGTCGACGTTCCGTATGCCAACGACGAGGAAAAGCAGATCGCTGAGGGTGTCGGCGGCTACGCGCGTCCGATGCCGCCGGAATGGATGGCGCGTCAGGCTGCGATCATTGCCGAGCGCTGCAAGGCTGTCGATATACTGATCACGACCGCGCTCATTCCGGGCCGTCCGGCGCCGAAGCTCATCCGCGCGGAAACAGTCGCCGCGATGAAGCCCGGCGCGGTCATTGTCGATCTCGCCGCCGAACAGGGAGGCAATGTCGAGGGAACCGAGATCGACCAGATCGTCACCAAGAACGGCGTCAAGATTGTCGGCATTGCCAATCTTCCCGCGCGAGTCGCGGCCGACGCCAGCGCTCTCTATGCGCGCAATGTGCTCAACTTTCTCGCGCTGTCGCTCAATCCCAAGACCGGCGATTTCAACGTCCCGAAAGACGACGAGATCATCACTGCGACGCTGGTCTGCGAGAACGGCAACGTCGCGACCAAGCAGTGAATTCCGCGCCGCACAGGCGACGCAAAAATTGAGAGGAACATCATGACCTCAGGTGTTGATCCGATCGTCATCAACCTCATTGTGTTCGTGCTGGCGATCTTCGTCGGGTATCACGTCGTCTGGGGCGTTACGCCAGCCTTGCATACGCCGCTGATGTCGCTCACCAACGCGATATCCAGCATCATCCTGGTCGGAGCGATGCTCGCCGCCGGCACCGCCGATCTCGATTGGGGCGGCTGGCTGGGCGTGGCTGCGGTGACCCTGGTGTCGATCAACGTATTCGGCGGCTTCCTGGTGACGCAACGAATGCTCGACATGTTCAAGAAGAAGGAACCAAAAGCCGGCGCGGCCAAGGAGTAAGGGGAGACCATGAGCGCCAATCAACTCGCACTGTGGTACCTCGTCGCCGCGGTGAGTTTCATCCTCGCGCTCAAGGGCCTCTCCGGCCCGCACACCGCGCGCCGGGGCAATCTCTACGGCATGGTCGGCATGGCGATCGCCTTGCTGGTCACGCTGGCGCTGGTCTATTCGCATAGCAAGAACGTGCTGCCGATTCTCGGCGGCATGGCGGTTGGCGGGACGATCGGCGCGATCGTCGCGCGCCGGGTGCAGATGACGCAGATGCCGGAGCTGGTCGCGGCGATGCACTCGCTGGTCGGCCTCGCCGCGGTGTTCATCGCCGTTGCCGCGGTCAACAATCCCTCGGCCATGGGTCT
>DATNNK010000268.1:0-7195 GCA_035601875.1 Casimicrobiaceae bacterium
TATCTGGACGGAGGGTTTACGCTGCTGGTGTTCGACACCTCGGTGCCGGCAGACGCGGTCGAGGCTTTAGCCAACGATGCCAATTCGTGCAATGTGGCACAGGTCGGCGGCAAGAGTGTCGCCGGAGCATCCAGGATCGAAGACAGCGAGCGCCTGGTGGCGGCACGCTATGATGGAAAGCCGGGAACGTGCTATCTGTTCCGGCCCGACCAGCACCTGTGCGCCCGCTGGCGCAGCTTCGACCTGCAATCGGTGCGCGCGGCGATCGCGCGCGCGACAGGCCAGGCCTACGTCGAGGCGATGGAGGCAGCGTGACTGCGCATTTGCTCTCCGGTACGCTGCTCAACACGCAGCCGAACATTCAGGCGCCAGACGACTTCTATCAGGAGCTGGTCGACATGCACCGTGATCTGTCGGCGCAGCAAAGCGCGTTGGTCAACGCCAAGCTGATCCTGTTGCTCGCCAACCACGTGGGCGATCCTGCGATACTGCGCGAGGCCATGCGGGCGGCGCGACAGGACATCGATCCAGATCAGCCTGACGGGACTCGAGGCTGAGCTCAGGTGACCTCAGTTGAGCTCAGTTGACCTCAGTTGACACTAGGGAACATCAGCTAGGAGCCGCATGGCAACCAGAACCACCCGTCGGCAAGGCGGAAAGGCGCCCGGCGCCGAGCAAAGCGCGGCAGTGAGCTACCAGTCAGGCTTCGGCAACGAATTCGCGACCGAAGCCTTGACTGGCGCGCTCCCCGCCGCGCAGAACTCACCACAACGCGCCCCGTATGGGCTCTATGCGGAACAGCTCTCGGGCACCGCCTTCACCGCACCGCGCGGCGCCAACCGCCGCTCGTGGCTGTACCGAATCCGGCCGGCCGCGATGCATCAACCGTTTCGCCAGCTCGAGAACGCGCGCATCGTGAGCCGGTTCGACGACGAGCGCACGCCGCCGAATCAGCTGCGCTGGGATCCGCTGCCGCTGCCGCAGTCCGCAACCGATTTTGTCGACGGACTCGTCACCATGGCCGGGAACGGCGATCCCGCTGCACAGAACGGCTGCGGCATCCATATGTACACCGCAAACACGTCGATGACCGACCGCTTTTTTTACGATGCCGACGGCGAGCTGCTCATCGTCCCGCAGGAGGGGCGCCTGTGTTGTGCCACCGAGCTCGGACGCATCGACGTCGAGCCGGAGGAAATCGTCGTCATCCCGCGCGGAATCCGCTTCCGCGTCGAGCTGCTCGATGCCACCGCCCGCGGCTATGTCTGCGAGAATTACGGCGCGTTGCTGCGGCTGCCCGACCTGGGGCCGATTGGCTCCAACGGACTGGCCAATTCCCGCGACTTTCTGACGCCGCTCGCCTGGTACGAGGACAGGGAAGGAAGCTTCGAGCTGGTCGCGAAGTTCATGGGCAATCTCTGGACCTCAAAAATCGGGCATTCGCCACTCGACGTGGTGGCATGGCACGGCAACTACGCGCCTTACAAATACGATCTGCGGCGCTTCAACACCCTTGGCTCGGTCAGTTATGATCATCCCGATCCGTCGATCTTTCTGGTGTTGCAATCGCAGAGCGATACGCCCGGCGTGGACAATCTCGATTTCGTCATCTTTCCGCCGCGCTGGCTGGTGATGGAGCACACCTTCCGGCCGCCGTGGTTCCATCGCAATGTCGCCAGCGAGTTCATGGGCCTGATCCACGGCACATACGACGCCAAGGCGGAGGGATTTCTGCCCGGCGGGGCCAGCCTGCACAACTGCATGAGCGGACATGGACCCGACGCGGAGACCTTCGACAAGGCGTCGAAAGCCGACGTCACCAAAGGACAGCGCGTCTCCGACACCATGGCGTTCATGTTCGAAACACCTGCGGTCATCCGGCCAACCCGCTTCGCGCTGGAATCGGCGCAACTCCAGCACGAGTATTTCCGCTGCTGGGAAGGATTGCCGAAGAACTTCACGCCCAACCAGCGCTAGCTATCGCCGGAATCGCCATGAATCCATCCTACGAAAACATCCTCGTCGAAACCCAGGGCCGCGTCGGCATCGTTCGTCTCAATCGGCCGCAGCGCATGAACGCGCTCAACGATGCGCTCGCCACGGAGCTGGGGGTCGCGGTCGGCGCGTTCGATTCCGATCCGAGCATCGGTGCCATCGTGCTCACCGGCAACGACAAGGCGTTTGCCGCCGGCGCGGACATCGGCGCGATGGCCGAGTGGGACTACCAGAAGGTCTACGCCGACAACTACATCATGAGCTGGGAATCGGTGAAGCAGACGCGCAAGCCGGTGATCGCGGCGGTCGCCGGTTACGCGCTCGGTGGCGGCTGCGAGCTGGCGATGATGTGCGACATCATCATCGCGGCGGACACGGCGAAATTCGGCCAGCCGGAGATCACCATCGGCACCATGCCGGGGATGGGTGGGACGCAGCGCCTGCCGCGCGCCGTCGGCAAAGCCAAGGCAATGGATTGGTGCCTGACCGGACGGATGATCGACGCCGCCGAGGCGGAGCGCTCGGGCCTGGTCGCGCGGGTCGTTCCCGCGGACAAGCTGTTCGACGAAGCGCTTGCGGTCGCGACTCGAATCGCCGGCTTTTCACTGCCCGTGGTGCTCAAGATCAAGGAGGCGATCAACCGCGCCTACGAGTCGTCGCTCTCGGACGGCTTGCTGTTCGAGCGGCGCGAATTTCACTCGACGTTTGCATTGGAAGACCAGAAGGAAGGCATGCGCGCGTTTGTCGACAAACGCAAACCCGATTTCAAGCACCGATGAGGCCTCCGCCATGAACATCGACTGGATCAACTTCACCCCTTGGTCAGCCGCGATCGGCGGAGCCGTCATTGGCCTCGCGGCCGCGCTGCTCGTGCTCGTCAATGGGCGGGTGGCGGGGATCAGCGGGATTGTCGGTGGCATGCTACAACCGCGAGCAGACGACTTCGGATGGCGGCTCGCGTTCGTCGCCGGGCTCCTCCTTGCGCCCGTGGTCTATGCGATGGTCGCCGCATTTCCATCCGCAACGATCGCCGCGAGCTATCCCGTCTTGATCGTGGCTGGATTGCTGGTCGGAATCGGAACGCGTTTCGCTGGGGGATGCACCAGCGGCCACGGTGTCTGCGGACTGTCGCGCTTGTCGCCGCGCTCGCTGGTCGCGACGCTTGCGTTTATGGCAGCAGGTTTCGTTACCGTTTTCGTCGTCCGTCACGCGATTCCCGCCTAAAGCACTCTATGGCAACGGTCTTCGCCTTCGTCGCAGGTTTGGTATTCGGACTCGGCCTGATCGTCGCCGGCATGGTCAATCCGGTCAAGATCCTCGGATTTCTCGACATTGCCGGGACGTGGGATCCGTCATTGGCGCTGGTCATGGTCGGCGCGATCGCCGTGGGGCTAGTCGCGTTTGCGCTCGCCCGCCGCCGAACCATGAGTGCGCTGGGTTTGCCGATGCAATTGCCCTCGCAGCGAAGCATCGATGCCCGACTCGTCGGTGGCAGCCTCGTGTTCGGCATCGGCTGGGGACTCGCCGGATTCTGCCCCGGGCCGGCGATCGTCGCGCTTGGCGCGGGCTATGCGAAGGGGGCGGTATTCGTCGTGGCGATGTTGCTCGGCATGGGTGCTTTCGAGTTGATCGAACGCCATCGTGCGCGCACCGATTCAACGATGCCGGACGCAAAGAGCTCATAACCGCGATGCTGATCTTCCGCCAAATGTTCGACCCGCAATCGGCGACCTACTCGTACCTGCTGGGCGAGCCACACTCGGGCGAGGCCGTGCTGATCGACCCGGTGTTCGAGCACGTCCGCCGCGACGCCGCGCTACTGCGCGAACTGGATCTCACGCTCAAGGCCTCGCTCGAAACGCATGTGCACGCTGATCACGTGACCGGCGCGTGGCTGCTCAAGCGCCAGTTCGGGAGCGCCATCATGGTTGCCGCCGCCAGCGGCGCGGAAGGTGCCGATCGCTATCTCGCGGACGGCGATCGCGTCAGTTTCGGCGATCGTCATCTCGAGGTGCGTGCGACTCCCGGCCACACGCACAGCTGCCTCACCTTTGTGCTCGACGATTCGAGCATGGCCTTCACCGGCGATTGCCTGCTGATCCGCGGCAGCGGCCGCACCGACTTCCAGCAGGGCGATGCGCACGCGATGTTCCATTCGGTGCGTGAGCGGATTCTGACGCTGCCGCCAAACTGCCTGCTCTATCCAGCGCACGACTATCGCGGCCTCACGGTGACGAGCGTCGCCGAGGAGCGGCGTTTCAACCCGCGCTTGGGCGGCGCGATCGGCGAGGCGGATTTCGTTGGCTACATGGACAACCTCGGACTGCCGCATCCCAAGCTTATCGACATCGCGGTGCCCGCGAATTTGCGATGCGGCCGTCCGGAGTCCGACGCGGCACTGCCGCCCGAGCCGTCCTGGGCGCCGCTGACCTTCACCTTTGCCGGCTTCTGGGAAATCCAGCCGGACGCGCTGGAGGAATGCGCGTCGCGATTGCAGGTCGTCGACGTGCGCGAGCGGCACGAGTTCGACGGCCCGCTCGGTCGCATTCGCGGAGCAACACTGATGCCCCTCGCCGAGTTGCCGAAACGCAGCGCCGAGCTGTCGCGCGATCGTCCCGTGGTCACCGTGTGTCGCTCGGGGGCGCGCTCGGCTCAGGCGGCTTTGCTGCTGCAAAAGGCCGGCTTCGGCGACGTGGCGAACCTCGCGGGCGGCATGGTCCGCTGGCGCGCCGAGGGGCACCTGGTGGAAGGAGCGCAGGCTTAACCGAACGCCGACGCGCAAAAAAATCTCGCAGCGGGCTGCAGCCGCTCGTCAACGATGGCGTGATCGACTCGGTCGTGCGCGAGCTTTTCAGGGCACCGCGTCGCCGCCCGCGAGGCGCGCGACAAATGCCGTCAGCACTTCGGCGCTCGTGTCGGAGACCGCCAGCCAATCCATTCCGGCGCCACTTGCACGCACGACATTGAAGCCACGCACCGTGGTCACCGGAGAACGCGGCGATCGCGCCGCGCCTCCCGCTCCCGGTCGCACGAACACATCGACGACGTGCTCGCGGTAGCGATAGACCAGCGTCGCGACGGCGCGCTTTTCGAGGTAGTCAACGCGGGCGCCGGTCAGCGCGAAACCTTCGCTGCTCAGATCCTGCACCGGCGGCGAATAGTCAAGCCGCGCCGAGAGCCACGGCTTGACCGTGTGCCGATCCGATGTCGCGACGTCAGTGAGATGACTCGACAGCGTCGCGCGGACGTGGTCGGCGACGGCTTCGGCGGCGAGGTCGGTCCCGTCGCGCCATTCGAGCACGGCGCTGCCCATGAGCCAGGCCAACACCGTCGCCATGCTTCCGGCAAGCGCCCCCGCACCGAGCCAGCGCCAGCGATCCCAAACTGGACGCGAACGGGTCCTGCCTGGTGTGCCCGCAAGCACGGCGTCGATGCGTGATCGCATGGACGGTGGCGCCGGGAAATAGGGCACGTCGCGCTTGATGCGCGCGCTCAACGCGACCTGCTCGTCGCGGCGCGCGGCGCATTCGGCGCAGGTGAACAGGTGCTTTTCGACCTCGGCGCTTTGCATCGGGTCGAGCTCTCCGTCGCCGTACGTCGGCAGCAGCGGCGCGGCCTCATTGCAGTTCATCTGCGACCTCGCCTCATTGTCCACACATCATCTTTCATAGGTCCTCGTCATTTCCCGACCGTTCGCACTGATTGCGGAAGGACCGAGTGCAACAGCGGCGATCGCCGCAACAGGCCGCGGGCCCGTGCCAGCCTCGACATCACCGTGCCAATCGGAATGTCGACGACGCGCGCTATGTCGCGATAGGACATGTCTTCCTGTTCGCGCAGCAGGACCACCTCGCGAAATCCGACCGGCAGCGCCGCGATCGCTCGCACCATCGCTTGCGCGTCGGCGTCGGCGATCATCGATTCTTCGGCCGTCGGCCGCGGGTCGACGGCGGCCTCGATGGCATCGGTGACGTCCCCGCGCACGAGCTCGGCCGGCCGGTTACGACCGATCCAGTCGTAGCAGGCGTGCCGCACGACGGTCAGAAACCAGGCCTTGGCGTTCGTGCCCTGCAACCCGGACGCGTATTTCAACGCCCGCTCGAGCGCGTCCTGCACGATGTCCTCGGCGTCGGCATCGTTGCGCGACAGCCAACGCGCAAGGTTGTACGCCGCACTAAGGTGCGGCAGCACGAGCTCCGTGCAACGCGATCGGGCAGCGCCGTCAGGCAATCAAACCTCCATCCACGCCTATCAGGGCATGATCGGTATTACCGGCTTCCAGGCTCATTTATTCCCAAGCTAGGGATCAAGGCGTTCTCAACTATAGCAACGGGCTCAACATCCGCGCCAGGTTCTCGATCACCTTGAGCGGCGGCGAGCGTTGTCGCCAGCCCGCCAGCGTCAGCATCTCCCCCTCGCGCAGGTAACGCGCCTGTTCCTCGCCCAGGCGCTTGCAAGCGCCTCGGTCGTAGAGCAGGACCACGATTTCCGCATTGAGCGAAAAGGAGCGAATGTCGAGGTTCGAGGATCCGATCCACGCGATCTGACCATCGAAGGTGATGTGTTTCGCGTGCAGGAAACGCTTGCCGTAGCGGCAGATGCGTACGCCCGAGCTCAGCAGCTCGTCGTAGTAGGACCGCTGGCCCAGGCAGACCAGAATCTGGTCCATCTGCAGCGGCACCACCAGCGTCACCTCGACCCCGCGCAGCACCGACGTTTGCAGCGCCTGCAGCAGGGCGCCGTCCGGAATCAGATAAGGCATGGTGATCACGATCCGCTGCGTTGCCGCGTGGATCAGAGACACGACCAGCCGTTGGTTGTTCTCGCGCGGATAACCCGGCCCGCTCGGCATAGCCTGCGCCGGAACGTCGCCAGCGACCCGAGGATCCGGAAAGTAGCGCGCCTCGCCAAGAAATTCGTCCACCTCGACGTACCAGTCGTCAACGAAAACTGCCTGGAGCTCGAGGACGATCGGCCCGCAAAGCCGAACGTTGAGCTCCTCGTAGGTGAGCCCGCGCTTGAAGGTCGAATCGATCAGGTTTTGCGACCCGATGTAGCCGATGTCGCCGTCGATGACGGCGATTTTGCGGTGGTTGCGCAAGTCTATGCGGCCGGTGTGTCTCCGAAAAAACCCCACCCGCATGGTTTCCTCGGCCAGGATCCCGGCGCGCAGCAGTCGCGGCAGCATGCGCTGGAATTC
>DATNNK010000269.1:0-5950 GCA_035601875.1 Casimicrobiaceae bacterium
CGCTCCGCGGGATTCGGCGGCGCGCCCGTATCCGACGCCTGCTCTCGACCATCGGCCTTGCTCCTGCAGCTCGCTGACCAATGCCTGGCAATTCGCGAATATTGGATGCGTCATCGCACCGCTGCGTAGGTGCGTTGTCTATTGCAAGCGAATCTCTCCGTCGAACGCAACTTCCAACCCGAGCCCCGCTATTTTCAGCGTGACTTGCGCGGGATAGGAGGCGACGCCCGCTGCTTTCCCGTTCGCGACCGCAGCCGCCACTGCGTGTTCGATCTCGCGCTGCGAATTCACGCCGACCATTTTGAGGAACTTGCGAATGCTGATATTCAGTGCTTCTTCGTCCATGGATATGCTCCTGCATTCTGCTTACACGAGAATGAGTTATCGCTAAATGTCGCTGTTTTGCGACGCTCCGGCGTAGGATTCGCGCCTATATCGTCATCCAACGCGACCGACATCAATAAAGTGCTTCGCTGATTGTTCCCCGCCGTGGCCCGACGCAATATTAGCCCGTCTCATTGCCACCTCGGAGCTCCAGCATGGCACCATGGAAAAAAATTGCAATCGCCGCTTCCGCAGCAGCATCGCTGGCGCTAGGGTGTGCGATTCCAGCGGCGTCCGCCTCCTCGTTTTCGATAGACAACTCTGACTTATGGGGCAATCCCGCCGAGAATGGCTGGGGCCTTCAGATCATCCAGCGCGCCGACGTCATCTTTGTCACGCTTTACCTTTATGACACCAACAACACGCCGATATGGTACGCCGCGGTGTTGAAGCCCAACAGCCCGACCAACTGGAGCGGCGACCTGATGCAAACGAAAGGACCATGGTTCGGAAAGCAACCCTTCGACCCCGCGGCGGTGACCGTCACCAGGGTCGGATCCATGTCCTTTATTCCGACGTCGATGAGGGACGCCGTCGTGTCCTATTCGATTAACGGCGTGTCGAACACGAAGGATATCGAGCGGATGACGATCCGCTATGACAACTACAATGGAAACTACATCGGCATGCTCGCGTATACGGCCGAAGGGTGTCCCAATCCCGGTGATCGTGGAGTTTTCAACAATCGTATCAACTTCAGCATCGGGCAGTCGGGCACCTCCATGTCGATGGTCTCTCAGCAACAGGGCAGCACCGCGGTGTGCAGCTCGAACGGGGACTATGGCCAGGACGGCCAGTTCGGCAACACCGGGCAAGTGACCGCCAGCTGTACCGATGGCTCCGGCGCCGGCGCTATCGTCTCGTATTACCAGATGAGTGTGACCCCGTCCGGGATCACCATGAATTTCACCGCGCCCGGCAGCAATCCCGGCTCGAAGGGCTGCACGCTGAACGGTTCGCTCGTCGGCATCCGTCAATAACGCACAGCAACCCCGGCGAAGGGCCGCCGGGGATCCCGCGTCTGCGCTGTTGTGTTGGCTAGCGAACGCGAACTTGCGAAACCTGATGCCGGCTAGGCGTTGTCTCGGCGCCGCAGCAGATTGATGGCCTTGCAGCTCATCACCAGCTCACCGTTCTGATTCAACACTTCGATCAGACTGCGCACGACGCCCCGGTCGGGCTTGGAGCGGGACGCATTTGCCTCGAGAACGGTGACGCGAATATTGAGCGTGTCGCCGGGACGGACCGGCCGCGTCCAGCGTAGCTCGTCGATTCCAGGCGACGCAAGGCTCGCGACGCTGGAGAGATAATTATCGGCGAAAAGCCGCATCATCATCGCCCCGGTGTGCCATCCACTCGCTATCAATCCTCCGAAGGGCCCGCGGGCGGCGGCTTCGGGATCAGCGTGAATGTATTGCGGATCGAACTTGGCGGCGAATGCGATCACCTCGGCTTGGTCGACCGTGATGGCGCCATAGTGATACACGCTTCCGACGCGGTAATCTTCGAAATAGCGCCGGTCGATCGGGACTTCGAAATCAGCTCCGCTCACGTTCAATCGGATCTCGTTGCTCGCTGCTATTCCAGTTTCCCGACTCGCCTGACGACGTCGCCCAGCTTTTTCGCGTCGGCATCCCAAAACCGCTGCAGCTCGGGCGCATCCATGTACTGGATCGGCGTCTCGACTGTCGCCAGCGCGGTCATGAATCTGGGGTCGATCGCAGCAGCGCGCGCTGCTTCGCGCAGGCGGCCGATGATAGCCTCGGGCGTTCCCGCAGGCGCGAACAATCCCGACCACTGAAAGAACACGGCGTCGTACCCCGATTCGGTCAGGGTCGGAACATCGGGCAGCGACGCAAGGCGCCTGTCGCCCCAGGAAGCGAGCACCCGAAGCTTGCCAGCCTTGACGTGCTGGATGACAGTCGACGGACCGGACGCAACCGCGTCGATGTTGCCCCCGAGCAGCCCTATCACCGCCGGCCCGGCACCGGTGTACGGCACGTGCAGCAACTTGACGCCGGCGCTGCTCGCGAACATCTCCATCGGTACATGCATGGTGCCGTAATTGCCGGACGAGCCGTAGGTGATCCCTCCCGGCCGCTTTCGCGCATCGGCGACAAAATCCTGCAGCGTCTTCCACGGGCTGTCGGCGCGCACCGCCAGCACCGTCGGATCCGCGGTCAGGCGCGCAATGGGAACGAGCTGGTCGAGCTGAAACATCGGCGCGCGGCCGGTGATGCGGTCAGCCTCGGGAAGAATCGAGATCGACGACAGCGCGAGCAGAAGCGTGTAGCCATCCGGCTTGGACTTGGCCACGTACCCCATGCCGATGCCACCGCCGGCACCGGACTTGTTCTCGACGACGATGGGCGCGTTGAGCACCCGGCTCATCGCGTCCGCTGCTGGTCGCGCGACGATATCGGCAACGCCTCCCGGAGGGAACGGGACAACCAGCGCAATCGGCTTCGACGGGTACACCTCCTGCGAGTGTGCCGGCGAAACAGCAAGCATCGCCAGCGACGAGACAACGAGCGCGACCCTGACAGAGATGGTCATGCTCTTCCTCTTGACTTGAGCGCGGCCGCGCGCCGGCAGCATCAGCGCGATTCGCGCGGCGCCGCTGCGCTGCGCACCGCTAGATGAAAATCCAGTACAGCAATCCGCCCAGGACAAGCCACTTGGCGGAGTAGTACGCTAACTTGCTCTTCCGCTTGAGCGCTTTGGCCGGCAGCCGGGCGTAATACGCGAAGCTGAAGATCTTGTTGAGCACGCCCACGTGGTCGCCTGCCATGTTCTCGGTCTGGCTCGCGCGGATGACGGTCGCTTCGTACCAGTGATTGATGGTGGCCATGATGCGGCTGGTCAGCGGCCGCTCGACGTCGCAGAACAGGATCACGCGCGTCTGGTCGGTCTTGTTCTCGGCCCAGTGAATGAACGTCTCGTCGAAAATGACCGCTTCGCCGTCGCGCCAGTGGTAGGGCTCGCCGTCGACGAAAATGCGGCACTTTTCCGAATTCGGCGTCGAAAGCCCGAGGTGGTAGCGCAGCGATCCGGCGAACGGGTCGCGATGCTTGCCCAGATCGCCTCCCGGCGGCAGCAGCGCGAACATCGCCGCGTTGACCGAGGGGATCGATTGCACCAGTGCCGCCGTTTTCGGGCACAGAGCTACGGCCGAGGGCAAGGGATCGTCGTACCATTTCACGTAGAAGCGCTTCCATCCGCGCCGGTAAAAGGAGTTGAAGCCGAGATCGTTGTATTTCGCGGCCGCACGGATGTGACCTTCGTCGAAGAGCTGCATCGCTTCCTCGCGCACCATCTGCCAGTTGTCGCTCAGCTTTTTCAGCTCCGGGAATTCCTTGACGTCGACGTAGGGGCGGTTGGGCACGGCGGAAAAGAAATACATCAGCACGTTGTACGGCGCCATGAACGTCGAGTGGTCGGTGAGCTGGCGATAAAAGCGATGCCGGATGCGCCCGCGATAGTGGATATACATCGCCGACGCGGCGAAGGCGTAGAGGATGAAGAACTTCGGCGCCAGCAGATTTGGCAAGTGCTCGAACATGTTGGTGGTTCCTTCGAAGACGCTATTATAGGCCTACCGCCTGCTGCCCTTCCGTGTACGCGGAAAAGCACCGACCGGGGCCTGAAATGCCATGCATTCCGCGCTACTTCCGTGAGACAACTTCTTTCCATCGGCGGTGCACCCAGAACCATTGCTCCGGGTGTCTGAGGATCAGGCGCTCGAGCACGGCGTTGTAGGCGCGCGTATTGAGCCGGATCTCTTCACTCACATTGTCGTTTTCGACCGGCGGCACGGGCTCGTCGAAGCGCAGCACGTGGCTGCCATCGGGTTCACGCCAGCTTGCCGCCGGCAGCACCGGCGCACCGGTCGCCAGCGCGATAATGGCGAGGCTCTTGAACGTCCACGCACGATGCCCGAAAAATTCACTCTCGATTCCATCGGGAGGGCCCGCGTGCTGGTCGAACGGAAAGACGACCATATCGCCAGCCGCGAGCCGCTCGAGAATGGCGTCGAGCGATCCACGCTTGGCCATGACGCCGAAGCCCGCGCGCCGGAACCGCCTAGTCACCAGGGCGTCCAGCCAGCGTGGCTTGATCGCCCGGCGCACGAAGTGAATACGGCCGTGCATCTCCGGGAAGTTGCCCAAGCCAGCGATGGTCGCGACCTCGAAGTTGCCGAAGTGTCCGGTCAGAATCAGGACCCCTTTGCCACGATCGAGCGCGCTTGCGAGCGTCTCGACATTCTGGACCTGCACCGACGCGGCGCGACGCGCCGCCGACAGCCAGCGAAAGCGTAGAAACTCGCCGAATAGACGCCACAGGTGCGCGTAATGCGCTTGCGCCAGGCGCTCGATCTCGGCCGCCGGCGCCGCGGCGCCGAACACCCGCCGCAGATTGTCCATGATCACCGCTCTGCGCAATGGCAGGAGGTGATAGAGCACTTTCCCCGCCAGCGGCACTTCGGCGTGCGCGGGAATCGCCAGCACGACCGCCGACGCGCTGCGATGGTCGTGGGTCAGGGATACGGCGATGGTGCGAACGCGATGCCGGTCGAGCAGCGCTTGCGCTTTCGCTCCGCATACGATCTGCGGGGCGCCATAGGCATCGCGTGCCACGGAAAATTCCGCCGGATCGATCTGCCCCAGCGCGAGCTCGCGCGGAAAGAGCTTGACGCACGCTTCCTTGGCCGCAAACCGCGCCGCGAGACTCGCGGCGCGGCCGGGACCGGAGCCGCTGTCGGCGAGCTCTTGCGCGGAAAAAATCTTGCTCAGTGCCTCGGCCGGCGTTTCCGAGAGCAGACGCTCGATGCGCGAAATCTCCACGCTGTCGATGCCGCAGCGGCTGGCGGTCCGCGCGGCTGCGGCGCCGGGCGCTTCTCGAGCGGCGCTTTCGGCGTCGGCCGCATCCGCCAAATGTTTATGTGCAACCGATTGATTAGTAAGTTGAACGTTTGGTTCTTGCATTCGTGCTCGATCGTTTTTACCCGCCCATTTACCCGAAGCTGCACTGATTCGGCGGTGAAAACGTCAAGAGGGTAGCGGTTGCCAACTCCTTGAGCAATTCGCCAGCGCGCCGCTCGGCCCGCAGCCGACCTCATTGGACTTCAATCGTTTGGGGACACCGAGTGTGTTCCGCTGAGAGACGTACTTCAAATCGCGTGGCGTTGCCACCACCACCACGCTCATAGGTGCAAACCCAAGCCGCATTTCCGTCACTGGGAGTGCCTCGACGTTCATTGACAAGAAACGCGGTCATTGCGAAGACCGGGCCGGCAACAGCGGAGATGATGATTGCGATTATCGTACTTTTTATGTTCACAGGCTTCCCCTCTGGTCAATGCTTCTCGCTCTTCGGATAATAGTAGCTGGCCAATGCGTAGGTCGCTAGCTCAATCGCGGCTTGTGGTCTTCGCTCCGTCCTATCGCAAGCTATCGTACTGGCGCGCGCTTCGCGCGTCCCGCAAATCGACGGATGCACGGGCGATCACGCGAACCATCTCCAGGGCCGTGGACGTTTTCCGAGCACATGTATGGCATCGCCCACT
>DATNNK010000270.1:0-6734 GCA_035601875.1 Casimicrobiaceae bacterium
TTCTCCGCGACTGCCGGCCAGCTCGCGGACAAGTACGAGAAATCGCGGCTGATCCGATTCGTCAAGCTGTTCGAGATTGCGATCATGGTCATCGGCGCCATTGGGTTCTACCGCCGCGATCTTGTGCTGCTCTTTCTGGCGCTGGGGCTGATGGGCGTGCACTCGACGATATTCGGACCCGTGAAATACGCGATCCTGCCGCAGACGCTTCGCAGTGACGAACTGGTCGGCGGTAACGGGCTGATCGAAATGGGCACCTTCGTCGCGATTCTCCTCGGCGAAATCGTCGGCGGGCTGGTGATCGCGATCAAGCCCGACGGGCCGCTGTACGCGGGCGGGACCGCGATTGCGATCGCCATCGCGGGGTACGTCGTCAGCCGCGGCATTCCCAAAGCCCCTGCGGTCGCGCCCGACCTTCGCATCAACTGGAACCCGTTCACAGAGACCTGGCGCAACCTGCGTTTTGCCCAAGGCAATCGCGTCGTCTGGCTTTCCATGCTGGGCATTTCCTGGTTCTGGTTCTACGGCGCGACGTACCTGACGCAGTTTGCCAATTTCACGCGCGACGTTCTAGGCGGCGATGAGCACGTCGCGACTATGATGCTCGCGATCTTTTCGGTCGGCATCGGCGCCGGCTCACTGTTATGCGAGCGGCTTTCCGGGCACAAGGTCGAGGTCGGACTGGTTCCGTTCGGCTCGATCGGGCTGTCGGTATTCGCCATCGACCTCTATTTCGCCAGCCGCGGTCTGGCGCCCAATAGCCTCACTGGAGTCGACGGATTTCTGCGGGTCGCGGCGCATTGGCGCATCGTCGCCGATCTGGTGCTGCTCGGAATGTTCGGGGGCTTCTACATCGTGCCGCTCTATGCGCTGATACAGGAGCGCTCGGACGCCGCGTTTCGGTCACGCATCATCGCCGCCAACAATATCCTGAACGCGTTGTTCATGGTTGCATCGGCGGCGATCGCGCTCGGCCTTCTAAAGGCTGGCTGCACCATACCGCAACTGTTTCTGGCGACCGGCCTGATGAATGCGCTGGTCGCGCTCTACATCTATTTGCTGGTGCCGGAATTTACGATGCGGTTTCTGGCCTGGCTCCTGGTGCACACCATCTATCGCGTTCACAAGGAGGGGCTCGATCGCATTCCTGCGAAGGGAGGCTGCGTCATCGTCTGCAACCATGTCAGCTTTGTCGACGCGATCGTCATTGCGGCGTGCGTGCCGCGGCCGGTTCGGTTTGTCATGGATCACAGGATCTTTCAGATTCCGCTGTTGAATTTCCTTTTCCGCACCATGCGCGCCATTCCCATCGCTCCGGCGAAGGAGGATCCCGGCATGAAGGAGCGCGCTTTCGAGGAAGCCGCCAAGGCGCTCAGGGCGGGCGAGATCGTCGGTATCTTTCCCGAAGGACGGCTGACCGAGACGGGTGACCTCGACGTATTCCGGCCGGGCCTTCAGCGCATTCTCGAACAGGCGCCGGTGCCAGTGGTACCGATGGCCCTGCGTGGTCTTTGGGGAAGTTTTTTCAGCCGGTCGCATCGGGGCAAGGCGATGCGCCAGTGGCGTGGAATGTTCTCGCGCATCGCGCTGGTCGCCGGAACGCCGTTCTCGCCGGAGTTGGCGACGCCGGAAGCCCTGCAGAAAAGCGTTCTCGGGCTGCGTGGAGATTGGCGATAGAGCGAAGATTCGAATAGCGAGGCAAGTGTTCTGAGTCAGAAGTTCCGAAGATAAAGGAGCGGATTTTCGCCGCGAACTATCGAGCGAATTTCTGACACAGGACACGAGGCCATCCGTCGGATGGCTATGGAGCCGTTCGCGGCCCAGACTGCCGAGCACACGGGGAGAACCACCATGTGGGCGTTAGGCTTGATCGTTGGAACGTTGGTCGGCGCGATCGTGGCGCAGGGCGCCGGCGCGTTCGTCGGAGCGATCATCGGTGTCGTCGCCGGCATCATCGTCGGGTCGCAGCGCAAGGGCATCAAGCGTCGCATCGATGCCCTCGAGTCGCAGATGCTGAATCTGGAGGCGCGGATCAGAGCAGTGGACGAACGCTCTGCGGTGGCGCGTGGTATCTCCGCGGCACCGGCCGCCACGTCGACCGCATCGGCCTCGGCATCCGCGGCGGCTGACGCTGTCTCCGAAGCTCCGTCGCCTGCGCACGCCGAAGTTGTCGCCGCAGCGATGCCCGCGGCCGCGTTTGTCTCGACGCAGTCGACACAGTCGGGCCCAAACGCGGTCGACGACGTCGTCCCCACTCAAGCATTGGCTGCGGCGACGTTGCCGGTACGCCAAGGCGGCCACTCCGCGGCCGCACCGCGTGCCGCCGAGGTCCCGCCTGGAATGTCGCCACCCGGTCCACCATCCCCGCCGTCTCCTCCGCCGGCGTGGCTCGCACGGATCATGGGTGGCAACACGCTGGCCCGGATCGGCGTTCTGCTGTTGTTCATCGGCGTCGGGTTCCTCCTCAAGTACGCGTCGGAACACGTGCATGTTCCGATCGAGCTGCGTTTGAGCGCGGTCGCCGCCGGCGCGATCGCATTGCTGATCGTCGGCTGGCGGTTGCGCGTGCGACGTGGCGCGTATGCGATGATCCTGCAGGGCGGCGCCGTGGGAGTGCTTTATCTGACGGTCTTTGCCGCGCTCAAGCTCTACGCGGTCTTGCCGCCGTGGGCGACGATCATTTTGCTCTTGTTGATTGCTGCGCTGTCGGGCTCGCTTGCCATCATGCAGGATGCCATTGCCCTTGCGGTGCTGGGCATCGTCGGCGGCTTCCTCGCACCGATACTCACCTCTACCCATTCCGGCGACCATGTCCTGCTGTTCTCCTGTTACGCGGTGCTCAACGCCGCGGTTTTTGGAATGGCTTGGTTCAAGGCCTGGCGCAGTCTCAATCTGCTGGGCTTCGCCTTTACGTTCATCGTCGGCACGCTCTGGGGAGTGACCAGGTATCGGCCGGAAGATTTCGCGACCACCGAGCCTTTCCTGATCCTGTTTTTCCTGTTCTACGTCGGCATTGCCGTTCTCTACGCGCTGCGCCGAACGGTGGAAGTGCGCAGTCCCGTCGACGCCACGCTGGTGTTCGGCACGCCGCTGATCGCCGCCGCGCTGCAAAGCGCGATGGTGCGCGACATGCCTTTCGGCATGGCCTTGAGCGCGCTTGCAGTCTCCGCGGTGTATCTGCTCCTGGCGCGCGCACTGTACTCGCGCCAAGGCGAGGGCATGCGCCTGCTCGTCGAATCATTCATGGGTCTTGGCGTGATCTTCGCAACGCTGGCGATCGCGCTGGCGCTCGACGCGCGCTGGACGTCGGCCTCCTGGGCACTCGAAGGCGCCGCGATGGTATGGGCCGGCGTCCGTCAGCGCCGCTGGCAGGTGCGCGCGTTCGGTATCCTGTTGCAACTTGGCGCCGGTGTGGCATTCGGACGCGGCATCATGCTCTGGGCCGAGACCGGAACGATCGCGGCGGTTCCTCTGCTCAACAGCAATTTCGTCGGAGCGACGCTGCTCGGCCTCGCGGGCCTGTACAGCGCATGGCTGCTGTGGCGCGAGCGCGCGCTGGTGGGTCCGTCGGAGCAAATTGCGCCGCCGCTCCTGTTCGCGTGGGGCTGCGCCTGGTGGCTCGCGGCAGGATGGCGGGAAATCGACCGCTGGGTACCGGCGGAAATGCAGCTCGCGGCATTGGTGGCGTTTCTGGCGCTCTCCGCCGTGGCATTCGCGTTCGCCGAGCGGCGCCTTTCCTGGCCGGTGGCGCGCATCCCCGCGCTCGCGCTCTTGCCGCTGCTGCTGGCACTTGCGCTCGGAACCGCGGCGACATCGCGCGGCCTGTTGACGCACCTCTTCGCCAACGGCGGATATCTGGCCTGGCCGCTTGCGCTCATCGTCGTCATTGCCCTGCTGCGGCGATTCGATCGTGCTGCACCGATCGCGGGTGCGTTGAACGTACCCATTGGGCTCTGGCACGCCGGGACCTTGTGGCTGCTGTTGCTAATCGCTGCGCACGAGCTTGCGTGGTCAGGGCGTGCCATCGGCGACGGAAACGGTATCTGGATGCTCGCACCCTGGGGTCTCCTGCCCGCGTTGGGCTTGCTCGCCCTCGGGCGCTGCGCAGAAGGCTCGTTCTGGCCAATCGCGGCGCATCGCCGCGCGTATCTCCTCATCGCTGCCACACCGCTCGCGGTCGCGCTCGCGCTGTGGACCTTGAGGGCCAACTTCGGCGGTGACGGCGACCCGCTGCCGCTGACTTATATACCGCTGTTCAATCCGCTCGACCTCACGCAAGCGCTGGGTTTCGTTGCGGCGGCAATCTGGCTGGCTGCGCTCAGGCGTTTTGACCACGCATTGCTCCCTAAAGCGCAACCGGTCGCAGGCATCGCCCTCACGGTCTTATTGTTCATCTGGGTCAACGCGCTGGTGTTGCGCACGATACATTTCTGGTTCGACGTGCCGTACGACTTTCAGTCGCTCTGGCACTCGATGCTGGTGCAGGCAACGTTCTCGCTGCTGTGGTCGATCATGGCGCTGGCAACGATGCTCCTTGCCCATCGCGAGCGTTGGCGTATTGCATGGGTTGCCGGTGCCGCGCTGCTAGGCGCGGTCGTAGTCAAGCTTTTTCTGGTCGACCTGGGCCAGGCCGGTGGCGTGGAACGCATCGTGTCCTTTATCGGCGTCGGTCTGCTACTGCTGCTGATCGGCTATCTCGCACCAGTGCCGCCGCGAATCTCTGAGGAAGCAAAATGAATCTACTCGCGATCATTCGACCGCTGGTCGTCGCCGTCGCGGTAGCGTCGGCCGCCACCGCAAGCGCCGCGGAAAAGCCCAAGGACTTCGCGTTCGGCATACCGCTTACAGTCGAGGCGGATAGCGCTTTTTACCGGGCTGCATTACCGGCAGCTTTTTACGCGGGCTCGGCACGCGCCGATCAAGGCGATCTGCGCGTGTTCAACGGCGACGATGCCGTGGTTCCCTACGCCCGTCTCGATTCACCGGCGGCCGCGCGCGAAAAAAAGGCGACTGCGGCGTTGCCGATTTTTCCGCTGCGCGTCGATGAGCAGGGCGGTGATTTGAGCGGCCTCTCGCTCAGCGTCACCCAGAGCGCGGGCAAGACGTTTGTGAACTTGACCACCAAGGAGGGCCAGCCGGTGCCGGCGCAACGTCTCGCCGGTTATCTGCTGGACGCGACCGATGCCCGCGAGCCGATTTCCGCGATCGTCCTGGCGTGGGCCCCGAAATCGGGCGGGATGAATACCCGCATTCGTGTCGAGGCAAGCGACGACCTGAATCAATGGCGAACGCTCGTCGGCGATGCTCCGCTGCTCGATCTCGAATATGACGGCCGGCACCTGCTGCGCGACCGTGTCGAATTCCGGCAACTGCCGGCGAAATATCTGCGCATTTCATGGCCCGCGGCGCAGGCGCCGCTGCAACTCAATGCGGCGCGCGCCGAGTTCGGCGATCGCGTGCTCGAGACTCCCCGCCAATGGACCGAAGCACTGGGCGCTGCGGTCGCTGACAAGGAGAACGAATACCAATTCGATCTGGGAGGGGTGTTGCCGGTCGATCGTGTCGCGATCGAGCTGCCTGAGGTCAATTCCGTGGTACCGGCGCAGCTTCTCGCACGAACGGCGCCGGAAGAGCCGTGGCGTCCGGTCACCTCGCTGGTGACCTACCGTCTTCGTCAGGACGCCGGCGAAGTCACGGCGCCGCCGCTTGCTATCGCGCCGGCCGCATATCGCTACTGGCTGCTTCGCGTCGATCCGAAATCCGGCGGACTGGGTCGCGGCCAGCCGCGCATGCGCGCGGGGTGGGTACCCCAGGAAATAGTGTTTGCCGCGCGCGGAACCGGGCCGTTTCTCATCGCCTACGGCAACGTTGCAGCAGCGTCGAGTGCGTTGCCGGTCACCACGCTGGTGCCGGGATATGCGAGCGGCGCCGAGCCGCTTGGCGCGATCGCGGTTGCTCATATGGGAGCCGCGGCGCCGCTCGGCGACATCGAGCAGGCGAAACGGCCGCGGGAATATCGGCGCGCCACCCTCTGGGCGGTGCTGATTCTCGGTGTCGTCGTGTTGGCATGGATGGCGTGGCAACTTTCGCGTCAGCTGAACGCATCGTCGCCATCGCTCAAGGCCGAGACGGACCGGAACGATCGCCCGGCATGATCGGGCTGGGCGGCGTATCTGGCCAGGCCTCTTGGACCAATGCCGGCAACACGCGGCCTGCCGGCCCGCGCAGCGCGTAATCTGCTGTTGGAGAAAGCGCGGTCGCGTTGGGATTGATCTCGATGACGATCGCGCCGGAAGTTTTGGCGATGGACGGAAGGGCAGCCGCCGGGTAGACCTCGGCCGACGTTCCGATGACGAGCATGAGATCGCAACGGCGTGCCATCGCTTCGGCGGCGGCGAGTGCATTGGGTGGCAGCATCTCCTCGAACCAGACCACGTCCGGACGTAGCAGGGCGCCGCAACCGGCGCAGCGCGGAACTTCGTCGCCAACCAAGTCCCAGTGTTCCACCAGCGTGCCTTCGCGGGAGCACTTGACGCGACCGATGTTACCGTGCAATTCGACCAGCTTGCGGCTGCCGGCGCGCCGATGCAGACCATCGACGTTCTGCGTGATCAGCAGGCAGTCCGGGATGCGTCGCTCGATATCGACCAGCGCGTCGTGCGCCGGATTCGGTTGCACTCTCGCAACGAGCTCGCGGCGCCACGCATACCAATCCCAAACGAGCTTGGGGTGAA
>DATNNK010000271.1:0-5802 GCA_035601875.1 Casimicrobiaceae bacterium
CCTAGCGGCTTGCGTTTTTCCGACGGCGTCAGCAGCGCACGCAATCCGGCAAAGCTGTCGGACGCGACCAAGCCGGCTGCAACGAGCTCTGCCAGTGCGTCTTCCACCTGCGTGCGCAAAAGGCCGGTCGTGTGCACGATCTCGTCGTAGAACGATGCGCCGTGGGATCGCAGCGCCTCGACGACGGCTTGCGCGCGCGAGCTCAGCTCCTCGATCTTGACCGCGGGCGGCGGCGCGGCGCGCGTCCATAGCGCCGCGCTGCGGCGCGGCAGCAGGGTGACCGGCGTGGTACGGATCGGCCCGCGACCGCTCGCCACGCCGGAATTCGCGGTATGGCTCAAGCGCGTCCAGATCGCGCGCCCGGAAAGACACAAGTCATCGAGCCACGTAAACTCGTAATCCTCAAGACGCGCCGGCAGGATCTCCGACTCCCACGCCGCCGCGGGCGCCTCGAACCCTTGCAGCTGCGCGATGATCGCGTCGAGCGCATCAGGACCCTGCCGCTGCTCGGTCGGCGTGACGTGCTGCCAGCGAAACAGGAAGCGAAGAAAATCCTGGCTCGAGACGGGCTCGATTTCCTGCCGCAGCCGCTTGACCGTGTAGCGGTGGATGCGCGCGAGGAGCGACCGATCGCACCACTCGGTCTCTCCCACGCCGGGTGTAAACAAGCCGCTCATGACAACGCCTTCGGCGACCAGCTTTGCGAGCGCGACCTCGATGTCGGCGCTCGGCAATCCCATCGAGCCGGCAATCGCGCTGGTCGTGGTGGGGCCCAGACCTTCCAGCCGGCTGCGTACGATTTCCACCAGCGCGTCGTCGCGGGCCCAAGCCCGCTCCGCGAACTCCGCGGGCGCTTCGATCGGGGGCGAGAGAACGAGGTTCGGATACACGGCGTGAAACTGCGGCAGGCGCTCAGCCGCGATCCAGATCGCAGCTTCGTCTGCGCCGGTCTTCGCTGCCTTCACGCGCCCCGGTGCATGGGACGCACGATCCACTGCCCACGTCGCGCGGCGCTGCATCGCGAGCGAATCGAGAAAACCGCGCCATGATTGCTGCCGGTCGACCTCGTCCTGCACGACAAATCCCAGTCCTAGCAAGGCGTCGTGCAGCTCGTCGGCGTTCGCCGCTTCCGGCCACGCTTCGGCGCGCACGCGTTCGATCGCGGCAGCGTCGAGGCGGCCCAGATCGGCGGCGCTGGCATCGTCGAGCCACCGCCGGCCCATCACCGCCTGCGCGCGACGCTCCTCCAGCGGAGCGTCGTCCAGGTAAGCGTACGGACGCGCAGTGAGGATTTCCTGCGCCATCGGCGAGGGCCCGGTGAGGTCGCGCGCGATGACCGCAACCCTGCCGGATTCGATATCGGCAAGAAGACGCTCCAGCCCTTCGACGTCCATCGCCTCGTGCAGGCAGTCGTGGACCGCCTGCGCCACGAGCGGATGGTCCGGTATTTCACGCTCCCCAACGAGGTTTTCGGCGCAGGCGATCTGATCAGGAAACACCGCCGCCATGAGATCTTCCGCGCGCATTCGCTGCAGCGGCGCGGGCACCTTCTTGCCGCCTTGAAAGCGCGGCAGCGCCAGCGAAGTCCCCGCAATCCATCGCCAGCGCGCGCCGAACATAGGCGCGTCGAGCATCGCCTGGACAAGTATCGGACGCACAGTCTTGGAATTCAGGTAGCGAGCCACGCTCTCGAGCGGAAAGCTGTGGCTGGTCGAGAGCGACAACACAATCGAATCTTCGGTTGCCGCGGCCTGCAGCTCGAAATTGAACTTGGTGCAGAATCGCTTGCGCAGCGCGAGTCCCCACGCGCGGTTGATGCGGCTGCCGAACGGCGAGTGAATGACCAGCTGCATTCCGCCGGACTCGTCGAAGAATCGCTCGAAGATGACGGTTTTCTGCGTCGGAAGCGTGCCCAGCGCCGCTTGGCCCGCGGCGAGATAATCCACGACCTGCCCTGCGGCCGGCGTCGACAATCCGATGTCCTGCACGACTTGATCGAAGGCGGCCTGCTTGCCGTCCTCTCCATTCAATCGTCCGGAAATTTCCTCGCGCAAACGCGACACCGCGTGCGAAAGCTCGGCGGTGCGCGCGGGTGCCTCGCCCAGCCAGAAGGGGATCGTCGGCGGTTGGCCGTGAGCGTCGTCGACCCGCACCCGACCGGCTTCCACACGCAGAATGCGATAAGAGGTGTTCCCCAGCTGGAAAATGTCGCCGGCGAGGCTCTCCACCGCGAAGTCCTCGTTGACTGTTCCCACGATTTGTCCGGCAGGCTCGAGCACCACGTTGTAATCGGCGTTGTCAGGAATCGCGCCGCCGGACGTGAGTGCGGTAAGGCGCGATCCGCGCCGGCCGCGCAATACGCCGTTGACCGCGTCGCGATGGAGATACGCTGCGCGGTGCCCTCTGCGAGTGCTGTACCCATCGGCGAGCATACGCACCACGTCCAGAAACTCACCGCGGGTGAGCGTCGCGTACGGGTAGGCCCGCCGCACCAGCTCGAACAATTGATCCTCGGTCCACTCCTTGGCGGCGACCTCGGCGACGATCTGCTGTGCGAGCACGTCCAGTGGCTTGGGAGGAATGATCAGCCGGTCGAGCTCGCCCCGGCGCACCGCATCGAGCAACGCGGTGCATTCGACCAGCTCGTCACGAGACAGTGCAAAAATGCGCGCCTTCGGCACGCCGCCGACCTGGTGGCTCGCCCGTCCTGCGCGCTGCAGAAAGGTCGCGATCGATCGCGGCGAGCCCAGCTGGCATACGAGCTCGACGTCGCCGATATCGATGCCGAGCTCGAGCGAGGCGGTCGCGACAAGCACCTTCAGCTCGCCGCGCTTCAAACGCTGCTCGGCTTTGAGCCGCAGCTCCTTCGCCATGCTGCCATGGTGCGCGGTGACATGTTCGGCGCCGAGCCGCTCCGACAAGTGGCGCGCGGCGCGCTCCGCCATGCGCCGCGTATTGACAAAAATGAGCGTCGTACGATGGACGAGCGCGAGCTCGGCGAGCCTGCCGTAGACTTGCTGCCAGACTTCGTTCGACATGACTGCTTCGAGCGGCGACGACGGGACCTCGATCGCGAGATCTCGCGCGCGAATGTGGCCAGCGTCGACGATGACGCAATCGTTGCGCTTGCCGCCCGTCTTGGGCTTGCTTTCGCCGATCAGAAAGCTGGCAATCTCCTCGATGGGCTTCTGCGTCGCGGACAAACCGATGCGCGCCGGCGGCAGTGGTGTCAGCGCCGCCAGCCGCTCGAGCGACAGGGCGAGATGGCTGCCGCGCTTGTTGCCCGCGAGCGCGTGGATTTCGTCGACGATGACGGTGCGCGTGGTTGCCAGCATTTTGCGGCCCGACTCGGAGCCGAGCAGGACGTACAGAGACTCGGGCGTCGTGACGACGATGTGCGGCGGCCGCTTGCGCATCCCGGCGCGCTCGGCCTGAGGGGTGTCGCCGGTGCGAACCAGCGTGCGAATCTCGACATCGGGCAAGTTCAGCGCCTTGAGCTCCTCACGGATGCCGGCGATGGGAACCGCCAGGTTCTTCTGGATGTCGTTGGAGAGCGCCTTGAGCGGAGATACGTAGACGACGAGGGTCTCGTCGGGCAACGGCTCGTCGACACCGCGCCGGACAAGACTATCGATCGCGGCAAGGAAAGCAGCCAGCGTCTTGCCGGACCCGGTGGGCGCGGCGATCAGAACGTTGCGCCGCGCCTGAATCTCGGGCCATGCCCGAGCTTGCGGCTCCGTCGGTGCGGCAAGATGCCGGCTAAACCAGCGCCCGACAGCAGGATGGAACGAGGTGGTTTTTTTCACGGGAACGAGAGCTTACAGGTACAGAAGATAAGGGAAGAACGGAAAAGTGCAAGCCCCCCGAAGCGACACATAGGAGCAGCTCCCGAAAAACCGGCTCGGGCCATGATCGCAGGGTCAAGTATGAATGTCTGCCGGGACCGACGCGAAGCAATCGGGGCTGCGTTCGTACTGGGACAGGTCGACGATTTTGCTCTGCGGCAGCCGGGATAGCGTCCGGTTCAGCAGGAAGTAGAGGCGCCTGTCGAAACCGCGTGGCTGGCTTTCCAACAATCCATAAAGCTCGCTTTCGCTTTGCGCCGTTCCGAGAAATTGCCAATGATCGACCACATGGATATCGGAACGCTCGCGGACACCCACCGGACCGTGATGAGGCCACACGGGAGTCGCCAACGGCTTGAGCGCGGCGAATATGCGCACCAACTGCTTCTTGCGACCGATCTTGCCTATGCAGGCACTCCCGTGCTGATCGATAGGGCACGCCAGGCAGCCCGGCTTTGCAGATCCGGACAGGGCAAGCAGACAATGGCAGAGCCGGTGTTTTGTCGCGAGACGAACGAGCGCATTTCGTGCCTTGCGCTCGGACGGGAAAATGCCGAACGATTCAGTCAATCCCGGGACGCTGCAATCGGCAAGCGGCGCGATATCGACACACGGAACGGCGTCCGGTACGAACTGCCACGTAAACGCGACTGGGTTTGGCTTTCGCGCGGCCGTCGCGAAGGCGACGCCATCCAACGCCGCCGCGTGAAGTTGCGCACCCAGCATTCCGCGCGTGGCGCGCCATGTGATATTGGTGACTCGATGCGCATATTCCAGCGCCTTGTCCGTTGCACGATCAACGCGAAAGTAATTCAGAACGTGCAACTTCAGGTTGCCGGCTGCGCCGACCAGGAGCGGTTCGTTGTCTTCGCCATGAAAGACGTACGCGCCCGGCGCCTCAGGCAACCGTTCGATCAGGGACGGATCAAGCGTAGGAGGCAGGACGGGCCCCGCCAACAGATTCTCGATCGCGTTGCGGATAACATCTTCGGAATGTTGGCGATGGATCAGCTGCCATAGTTGCCAGACGAGATCTGCATCCGGCAAGGCGCGATGTCGCGTCTCGGCGCGCAGTCCATGGCTTTCGATCAGTGAATCCAGGTCGTGGTGCATCAGGTACGGATACAACTTTCTCGACAACATCACCGAGCAGAGGACCTCTGGATTGAAACTGATTCCCACCCGTTCGAACTCCGCCCTGAGAAAGGAATGGTCGAATCGCGCGTTATGCGCGATCAACAAGCACCCCGAGAGCCTTTGCGCCAGGTCGGCCGCGATGTCGCTAAAGGATGGCGCGTCGTCCAGACGGCCCGGCTCCGAAACAATTGACGACGCCGATTGGCCGCGCTGGGAGGTTCTGATCAGCGTTGTCCATCGGTCGACGCGATCGCCGTCGACTGTGACGACTCCGATTTCGGCGATCCGATTTTCGGCGGGGCTGAAGCCCGTCGTTTCGACATCGACTATCGCGAGGCGGGTGAAAGGATCCAAGGTCGGGCGCTGCTCATTGCACTGCATGGGTCCCCATTATCGAACGAACGTTCGATAATGTCTAGCTGAAGACCGCGCCTATGTAGTTAAGCCAGTGACCAAGGGCGTCAGATATTCATTGGTTGGGTGGGCCTGCGGACCAGCTTTCGTCTAAGGTGCGGGAGAACGATCACTATTCATAGGGCTTATGTTGGCCCCGATCCTCAACCCTATTCATGGTTCTTCATCCAACGGCCTATCTCCGGCCATTCCCTTGGCATAGTCGACGATGGATGAGCTGTGACCGGCATAGGGCGGATCGATCAGGACGGGGGGCGCGCTTGCGCCCGATCGTTGGGTGGAGAAATCGCGCAGGCGCATCGTATTGAGCTCGAGATCGATCCGATTCGGTGTGGCCCACTCCGGCGCCGGCGGCGCATTGATCAGTTGCGCCTCCGTAAGAAACTTGAGGTTGTCCTGGAAGAGC
>DATNNK010000272.1:0-5828 GCA_035601875.1 Casimicrobiaceae bacterium
GAGCCATCAGGCTTGTTGATGCGCCGACTGATGTGGATCGCCCACTTGCCGGTCGCGCGCCCCAGCGCCGGTTGGCTGATAAACAAGTCGTGGCTGTCAGCGCGCTGATGAAACTTGAAATAGTCGCGGTCCGCTGCCGAAAAGCGCTTTGTATCATCACGGCCCAGCACCCTAACTCCGTCTTCATCGATGATGGACATATCGGTGAAAATGCTATCGTCGATCTCACCTTCCGCAATTGCCTTGCGAATGCTTAGCGCCAATCCCTGCTGGCCGTACTGATACATGATGAAGTGCAACGCCTGGTCGATGCCCAAAAGGGTTCTGGCGGTGTGCTCTTCCAGAGTCCTTGCAAGAGTAGAATTCTCCTTCGTCACCTCCGCAATCGTCTCGGCGTGCTCGAAATCGATGCGCTCAATCACTATCGCCCACATGGCGGAGATCAGTGCGCAACCAACCACGACCAGCACAGAGCTGACGCCGAACCCTTTGCCGAACAGATGTGCTTTCCTCAAGACGTGCTTTCCCTTGGTCCGTGACCATCCGCGACCAAAGAAGACGCTAAACGGCGCGGGCGCGTACTTCGTCCCCGTGTCGTCGTAGTAAACGCCCTGTCCCGAACAGCACAGGTTAGTCACGCACGTTCTATGCCAATAGTGGCGTCTGTATGCAAAGGCCGTCGCTGCGGCTACTCGTCATCCTCGCCGGGCACGCGCACGCGGTATTGCTCGATCTGCCGCATGGATTGGCGCGGCGCGCGGTCGCAGGTGTTCGACAGGCACGCCGTTCAACAGAACGCACAAGAGATCGAAGGCGATGCGCGACCTAATCGACGCGGCAGACTGAGTGGCCGCGGTCCCAGAGAACCGAGCAGCGATGTCCGTTGACGACGTTCCAGTCAGTCGGCTTGCGCAAAGCGGACGCTTGAATTGCGCTCAACGACCAAGCTCGCTGGCTCGTGAAGAGGGCTCGGTTTAACACTTTGTTAGGCGACGCTTAATGTTTAATTATGTTGGTTGCCGTTGGACCAATTCCGGATTCCTGACGTGGCACCACCGTCTTTCGCCCAGACGTAGTGAGGCAAGCCGGCCGGCGCGACATACATACTGCCCGTGGGGATCGCCACGACCTTGGTTTCATCAAAATTCTCGCCGAAGCCTACATAGATTGTGCCTAAGAGCACGGTGCTGAAGCGCTCGTCTGGATGTGTATGGGGAGGAATCTTTGACCCAGCTAGGAGCTTTACACGTACTGCATAGAGCCCCGGCCTATCCGACGCACCAACCAACCAGGCGTTCTGAAGTCCAGGTGCGACGGGTGAACTCTGCGATTTGACTGTGTCGGGCAAAATGGGCGTGACGAGCGCGTCTTGGGGCGATGAAACAGCGTAATCATGGGTAATCCTCATCGCGCGAGGACTTGATTAGATGTTGTGTCACGAAAACTTTGCCGGCCCGATATCAAGAGCGAGAACTAGAGAAGAGAAGACGTTTCGGAATCCGCGTGCTTGTGGTTGGATTCATTTGAAGCGGCCCCACGGTTCAGTGAATCGGACGCTCCGAAGGAGCGTGGCCCCTCATTCCACCTTCGCACCGGTCTGCTTTACGACGATGGCCCATTTCGCGACCTCCAAGCGAACGTAGTCGGCAAACTGCTGCGGTGAACCGCCGATAGGCTCGAACGTGAGAGACTCCAGGCGCTCGCGGACATCGCGTATCTGCAGGACGCGATTGATCGCCTCGTTTAGTTTCTGCACGACTTCGGGCGGGGTGCCGGCGGGCGCGAAGAACCCGACCCAGGTGTACTCCTCGATCTCGGGGTAGCCCAACTCGGCAAACGTAGGCACCTCGGGCAGCAGCCGATGACGCGTTGCGCTCGAGATCGCGAGCGCGCGTAGCCGCCCCGAGCGGACGAAAGGCAGTGGCGCTGTGACCGCGAGCGAGCCGATCGGCGGCTCCCCCGCCACCACCGCCAAGGCGGCCGGCGCGGCGCCCTTGTACGGAATGTGGACGACGTCGAGCTTCGCGATCGCCTTGAAAAGGTGCTCCCCGGTCAGGTGCGGCGTGGTGCCCGTTCCCGGCGAGGCATAGGCTAGCTTCATGATCTTCGCCATCTCGAGCAATTCGGTGAGCGTCTTCGCGGGAAATTCCGAATTGACCACGATCACGTTGGGCTGCGTCGCTGCCTGAATGATTGGCGCAAAGTCGCGGTCGGGATCGTAACCCGCGTTCGGCGAGAGCGAGACGTTGACTGCGAACGCACTTGAGGTCGCGAGGATCGTGTAGCCGTCGGGTGGTGCCTTCGCCACGACCTGCGTTCCAAGATTGCCGGTCGAGCTCGGACGGTTCTCGACGACTACGGGCTGGCCGAGAATCTCGGGCAGTTTCTCCGCCGCCACCCGCGCAACCACGTCGACGGGGCCTCCGGGCGCGAACGCGACGATAATATGGACGGGCCGGGCCGGATAACTCTGCGCGACGGACGGCGAGAACGGCGCAAGCGCAAGGCACGCCGCAGCCATGACTGCTTCGAGTCGTGTTCTCATGCGTTCCTCCTCCTGCGAAGGCTTCGGCGGCCGGTCGGCCGCGTGTTACGCCACAGCCAGCGGCGCGAGCGCCTCGATATCCGTCACCACGTCGATCACCGCCGGCCGTTTGGCTTCGAGCGCGCGCGCAAGGGCCGGCGCGAAATCGGCTGCCTTCTCGACACGCAGCCCGAGCGCGCCCATGTCTTCGGCAAGGCGCGCAAAATTCATCGGGTTGAAGGTCCACAGCTCGCGCGCCTGTGCGGTCTGCTGGCCCCCGTAGGCGCGGTCGAAGCCGCGCTTCGACTGGTTTCCGCTCCCATTGTTGTTGACGACCGTCACGGCATTGACGCGCCACCGCACGGCTGTCTCGATCTCGGCGATGTGGTACCACAGCCCCGCGTCGCCGATGAACGTGACGACTGGCCGATCGGGGCACGCGCACTTCGCGCCGAGGCCTGCTGGGAACGCCCAGCCGAGATGTCCCGCGCTACGCAGGTAATCCTGGTTCGGGCTCTTCAGATCGTACATGCCGCCCATCCATATACCGGCGTGGCCGGTGTCGACTACGACGATCGCGTCGTCGGGCGTGTGGCGGGTGAGCTCGCTGCAGAGGCGTTCCGGGCGGATCGGCACCGCGTCCGATTCGAGCAGCTCGCGATACTTCGCGGCATATTCCTCGCAGAGGCCGCGCACCGTCGCGAGCCACGGCTTGCGTCGCGCAGCGCTCGAGGTATCAGCCTCGCCGAGCATGCGCCCGAGCGTGGCCTTCGCGTCGCCGTTGACCGCGGCCTTGAGTGGATAGTTGCGTCCGAGGGCTTCGGGATCGACGTCGATCTGGATCGCCGCGACGCCGAGCTTCGGCACGGCCCAGAAGTGCGTGGTCATGCCGCCCGCCTCGGTGCCGACGAAGAAGACGAGATCCGCCGCGGCGACGACGCGATTCGCGCTCTCGCGCGAATAGGTGCCGACCACACCCACCGACAGGGGATGCGAGCCGTTGATTGAATCCTTACCGTTCAATGATGTGGCCACCGGAATCTGTAGCTTCTCGGCGAGTGCGACGAGCTCGTGCGCCGCACCCGACGCGCGCACGCCTCCGCCAGCGACGATAACGGGCTTCAGCGCTTCCTGCAGGAGCATCAGGGCCGCGCGCACGCTCGCGGCATCGGCCTCGGGGCGAAACGGCGGCACCTGCGCAAACTGCGGCTCGCAGAGAGGCTCCATGTCGGCCTCTTCCTGGTCGATCTGGCCCTCGTTGCCGCGAAACTGCAAATGCACCGGGCCGGGCGCGCCGGTGACTGCGGCGCGAAACGCCTGCCGCACCATGTCGGGGATGCGCTCCACCGCATCGACCGTCGCGTTCCACTTCGTCACCGTCTCAAAAGCCGGCACGTCGTCGACTTCCTGATAGACCTTGCGAAACTTCGTCTTCGGATCGCGTCCGCCGGTGAACGCTATCACCGGCGAATGCGCGAGCCATGCGTCGCGCAAGCCCGCGGCGAGATTGAGCGCACCCACGACTTGCGCCATGCATACACCGGGCCGACCCGAAGCGCGCGCATAGCCATCGGCCATATAGGCGGCCGCCTTCTCGCCGTGCGTGTGAAGCCGCTTGATCTTCGTGCGGCGCTCCATCTCTGCAAAGGTTCGGCGCAGCACCGCGGGCACCATGAACACGTGCGACACGCCATAGCCCTGCAACATGTCCGCAAGCGCCTGCGCGCCTGTCATCCTGGCCATGGCAATCCCTTATTTGATCGCGAGCGGGTTCGCGGGCGAGCCGACCGCTCCGGTGATCGGAAGCGACGGCGCGACGAAAAGGAATTCGTAGACGCCGTCGGCGGCGCAGTCCTCGGCCAGGTCCTTCACGTAGAAGATCTCGCCCATGGTCATGCCCATGATCGGGATGGTGATCCAGTGCCAGGGCTGATTGATGCCGGGCTCCGTCTCGTTTGGGCGCACCTCGCAGCCCCAGGTGTCGCTCGCGAGCGCGGCCAGCTGCGTGCGCTTGATCCAATCCAGCGTCTCGAACGCAAACCCCGGCGCGTCGCCTCCGGGATAACCATCCCAGCTACCGGCCTCGAGCTTGGCTTCCATCTGTCCCGTGCGAACGACGACGAAGTCGCCGCGCTTCACTACCACGCCCTGCTTTTCTGCCGTGACGTCGAGGTCGGCGCAGGTGATGCCGTAGCCATCCTCGAGGATTTCTCTGCCGAGCGCGCGCGGCACGTCGAGGAAAACACCGCGGCCGACCATCTTCGCCTTGGTCTTCTCGATCCCGCACTTCTGGGCGCCGGCGGAGGTCACTTCGCGGCAATCGTATCCGTTCCACATGAAGTTCTCGTAGAAGACATGGCCGAGACCGTCCCATTGGGTGCCACACTGCAGCGGCATCACCACCATGTCGTCGGCGGCGCGGATGCCGCGATGATCGAGCACACCCGAGTAGGCATCCGTTCCTGTGCGCAGCATGGTGTGCACGGGATTGACGCGGCCCAGCGACGGATACTTGCTTTTCGCGCCCTGGGGACCGTGCTGGTCGAAATTGAGCGCGAGCGAAATGACCTTCCCCTTGCGCACGAGCCGGGCGGCCGCGACGATGTCTGCGGGCGACGTGTGATTGAGCGTGCCAATCTCGTCCTCGGGTCCCCACCGACCCCAGTTCTTGTACTTCTCGGCTGCCTCGGCCAGGTCCTCGCGGGTGAGCTTGCGTGTAGCCATCGCATTCCTTCCTCTGTTTGTTCGCGGATCTGCTCGCTGATCGGAGGTCAGCCTGGCTTTTCCAGCTCGTCACATGCGACCTAGTGATCACGAAACCGTTTTTGCTGCCAAGCGATCACGGTCGCGGGCTGAACGACGACTAGAGCCTCCACCCATCTTACCCAGCAACGGCATAGCCTAGACAAAATCAGGCGATCTTTTGGTTGAATGCGTGCTCGCTTGACGGTTCGCTGGCAGATCAACAAATTGGGTTTCCCAATTCTGCGGACGCTACCGCCAGATCTCCGTCGAAGCAAGCGCGCCACCAACGACTGCTTCTATGAGGACGTTTGTCAAGCCCCCTTGAATTCAGATGTTCAGTGGTTCAATGGAGTGTCTCCTTCGGATACGGTTGTCGTTACGTCGTTATCCATGATCCAGTTGCAGGTGCTTGCTTGTCGTTGACCCAAGGTGCATCTGAGATTCAAGGTCGGGGTTATAGCCGCCGAGCCCGTTGCTCGGTCTAACTTCTATCCGTGCCGGCACCAGGCCGGTCACCACATACCACATGCGCGCGAAGCGCTGGGTCGAAACCCCTGTT
>DATNNK010000273.1:0-3748 GCA_035601875.1 Casimicrobiaceae bacterium
GCTTCGCCTGGGCCACGACGGGTGCGGAAGCGACAGAGGCGACGCGAACGCTGCGCTTGGGCTTGGGTTTGGGCGTCGGACGAGCGGCCGGTGCCGGTGCGGGCGCGGGCGGCGGCGGCAATTCCGTGATGGTCGCGGTGAGCGGCGGCAGGTCCTCGGTTGAGTCGGAGAAGCGTACGTCCCATTGCGTGATCGCAAGGTGCAACAGTAGCGACGCCGCAAACGCCAGCATCAAGATGCCACGCGGTCGCAAGCGTGAGGACCAGAACTTATCGAGCATTGCGAAAGTTGGTGACAGGCTCATTTTCAGTAAAGCTATGACAGGTCCGGCGCCGGAACGATCTGTGGCGGGAGATCGGCGTGTTCGTTCTTAACGCGCACCCGGGCTCCGTCGATGACCAGGCGCCCGGCGCAATACCATCCGACTGCCGCGACCAGCGTTCGGTGCTCAGCCTCGAGCACGCGCGCGGCGAGTGCCTTGGCGTCGTCGTCGTTGTGCACCGGCACCGCGGCCTGCGCGATGATCGGGCCATGATCGACGTCGCCGGTCACGAAATGCACGGTGCAACCGTGAATTCTGACCCCGTCGGCGAGCGCGCGGCGGTGCGTGTCGAGGCCCGGATAGGTCGGCAGCAATGAGGGATGGATGTTGATCATCCGCCCCGCGTATCGATCGACAAATGCGCGGGAGAGAATGCGCATGAAGCCGGCAAGAACGATCAGGTCGGGCGCATGCGCATCGATGGCGGCCGTGAGGGCAGTTTCGAACGCATCGCGGCCGGGATACGCACGATGATCGATCGCCATGGTCGCGATGCCCCGATCGGCTGCGAGCGCGAGGCCCATTGCGTCGCTTCGGTTGCTGATGACGGCCATGACCTCACCATCGATCTTGCCGTCGCCGACCGCATCGAGTATCGCGCTCATGTTCGACCCGCGGCCGGAGATCAGGATAACCAGCCGCTTCATGTTCGCGGATCGGCTAAATAACGATCGTACCCGGCGAGCCGGGTTGTTGCTGCTCGACCGCGCCGATGACGTAGGCCGCTTCGCCCAGTGTCGCGAGCCGATCGATCGTTGCTTGCGCTGTTGCGGGATCGACCACCAGCACCAGACCGATGCCGCAGTTGAATACGCGATGCATCTCGGCGCTGGCGACCTTGCCCATACGCTGCAGCCAGTCGAAGATCGGCGGCCGAGGCCAGCGGGTCGAGTCGATGCGCGCGGCGAGCCCGGGTCCGAACATGCGGTGCGTGTTCTCGCTCAAGCCGCCGCCTGTGATGTGTGCCATGCCCTTGATCTCGGTTTGCGCCAAGAGTGTCAGCACCGGCTTGACGTAGATGCGCGTCGGCGTGAGCAAGGCTTCGCCGAGCGTCGCGCTGCCGGTGACGCCTTCGACGGCGCGCCTCAGATCCGCGCCCGAGGATTCGACGATGCTGCGGATCAGTGAAAATCCATTCGAGTGCGGGCCGCTCGAGGCGAGCCCGATGAGGACGTCGCCGGCGGCGATGGTCCTGCCGTCGATCGCCTTGGATTTCTCGACCACGCCCACGGCGAATCCGGCGAGATCATATTCGCCCGGGGTGAACGCACGTGGATGCTCGGCCGTTTCGCCGCCGATCAAAGCGCACCCGGCGATTTCGCAGCCGCGCGCGATACCCTTGATCACTTCGGTGGCCACGTCGACCTCGAGCCGCTCGCACACGTAATAATCGAGGAAGAAAAGCGGTTCCGCGCCCTGAACCAGAATATCGTTGACGCTCATTGCCACCAGGTCGATGCCGATCGTGTCGTGCTTGCCAAGCGCGAAGGCAAATTTAAGCTTGGTGCCCACCCCATCGGTTCCGGCGACCAGGACCGGCTCGCGAAAGCGCTTGGGCAGCTCGATCAATGCGCCAAAGCCGCCGATGCCTGCCAGCACTTCGGGTCGCAGCGTTCGCTTGGCGTAAGGCTTGATGTTCTCCACCAGCCGGTCACCGGCGTCGATGTCGACGCCGGCCTCGAGGTACGACAAGGGGCGGCCTGACGATGGCATGGGAAGAGTCGGATTGAGTCGCCGCGTCGCGCGCGGTACAGTGAGCGACTTTTTAGGCAACCTTGGGGCAACCGCGTGTTGGCCGATTTTACCGTAAATGGCTCCTAGCAGCCCGCCGCCAAGAGACGCTCCCGTCTCGTCGTCGGCAGTCGTTGTCGTCGCGACAGCGGCTCGTCTGAGCCCGAAGCACTACCTGTGGGTGGTCGGCGCGGTGGTCGCGATCGCGGCACTGCTGCATTGGCTGGGACCGATCCTGACGCCGTTTCTCATCGGCGGCATGCTGGCCTACGTCGGCAAGCCGGCGGTGAGCTGGATGGAAGGCAAGCGCGTGCCGCGAACCGTCGGCGCGCTGGTGGTGATGCTGGTTGCTCTGGTTCTGCTGCTGACCTTGCTGCTGGTGCTGGCGCCGCTGGTGCACAACGAGTTTTCGCTGTTGGCCAAGCGCCTGCCCGAGCTTGCCGCGGGGCTTTATGCGCAGTTCGCGCCGTGGCTCAACGAAAAATTCGGCATTCAACTGCAGTTCGATCTCGACTCCATCAAGCAGCTCATCGCCGACAATCTCGACAGCGCAGAGGCGGTATCGCTCAAGGTGCTGACGGGGCTCAAGGCGGGCGGGATGATGGTGGTGGGCATACTGATCAATCTGGTCCTGATCCCGGTGGTGATGTTCTACCTGCTTCGTGACTGGAGCCGGATCGTGCGGCGCCTGGACGAGCTCACGCCACGGCGCTGGCTCGCCAAAGTGCGCACGATGGCAACCGAGATCGACAACGTTCTGGGAGAATTCCTTCGCGGCCAGCTGTCGGTGATGGGCGTGCTGGCGATCTATTACGCGGTGGGACTGACGCTGGCCGGACTGCAATTCGCGTTGCCCATCGGCATACTCACCGGCCTTTTGGTGTTCATTCCCTACGTCGGTTTCGGGCTCGGGCTCATCCTCGGCGTGCTCGCTGCGCTGCTGCAATGGAACGGCTGGCCGGGTTTCGCCGCGGTGCTTGCGGTATACGGCATCGGCCAGTTGCTGGAAGGCTACGTGCTTATTCCGTGGCTGGTCGGCGATCGCATCGGGCTGCATCCGCTGGTGGTGATCTTCGCCCTCCTTGCCTTCGGACAACTCTTCGGATTCGCCGGCGTCCTGCTGGCGCTGCCGGTGAGCGCGGCGTTGCTGGTAGGCCTGCGTCACCTGCGGGCCGAGTATCACGAGTCTCCGCTGTATCGCTGACCCATCATTCGTGGAACAGCTCGTTTTCGAGCTCGCGGTGCCCGAGCCGCCGAGCTTTGCCAATTTCCTGGCGGGTCGCAATGCCGAGCTGGTGGACACGTTATTGGCGTTCGTGACCGGTGGCAGCGAGACCGGGATGCTGATCTGGGGCGGCCCCGGCGTCGGCAAGACGCATCTGGCGCGCGCCGCCGTGGGCTTGGCGCAAGAGACGGGCCTCGGCGCCAGAATGTTCGCGCATCCGCGCGAGATTGACGACCAAGCGCTAGCGTCGGTAAGCGCGTCGGCAGAACAGGTCATCGCGATCGACGGCATCGATTTGGCCGACGAAGCGGCGGCGGGTCGCCTGTTCACGCTGTACAACGCGATCAGGGAGCGTCAAGCGCGGCTGATCGCGACCAGCAGGACGCCGCTCGCCGCCCTTTCGCTGCGCGAGGACTTGCGCACGCGTCTGGGCTGGGGGCTCGTCTACGAGCTGCTGGCGCTCGAGGACG
>DATNNK010000274.1:0-3488 GCA_035601875.1 Casimicrobiaceae bacterium
CGTGTCGGCATGGTGTTTCAGAATTTCGAGTTGTTCCCGCATCTGACGATTACCCAGAATCTGACCCTCGGCCAGATCAAGGTCCTCGGACGTAAGCAGGAGGAGGCAGTGACGCGCGGCCTCAAACTGCTCGATCGGGTCGGCCTGATCGCGCAGAAGGACAAGTTCCCCGGACAGCTTTCCGGCGGCCAGCAGCAGCGCGTCGCGATCGCCCGGGCATTGTCGATGGACCCGATCTGCATGCTGTTCGACGAGCCGACCTCCGCGCTCGATCCGGAAATGGTCAACGAAGTCCTCGACGTCATGGTGCAGCTTGCCAAGGAAGGCATGACCATGATGGTGGTCACGCACGAAATGGGCTTCGCGCGCAAAGTCGCGCATCGCGTCATATTCATGGACCAGGGACGTATTGTTGAAGACGCGAGCAAAGACGATTTCTTCGGCAAGCCGCGCTCGGAACGCGCGCAATTGTTCCTGTCCAAGATATTGCAGCATTGACACCGGCGTTGACGCGCGAGTCAACGCCGAACCACGCTCGCCGACTGCATCGGTGCGCCGCAAGGAGGTTCGAATGATCAGCTTCGCCGGGATTATTCTGATGGTACTGGGTGTCGCGTCGGGTCTCATCCTGCTCTTGGCGCCATTTGACATCGGCCCCGCAATTCCAGGGATCACGACCTGGATACTGTTTCCGGGGTTCACGCTGGTGGGTTACATCCTGTTTGCCGTGGAGGCGCGAACGACGTGGGTCGTCGGCGCGTCGCGCTTCGCCGGCGCCGCGTTGCTCGCGCTGGCGCTTGCCGCCGCCGTCGCCCTGTTTGCCGTCGGCAATGGCCTCATCGCGGCGGCGGTTGCGACGCTGTCTCTTTGGTACGTGCTGGCGCTGGGGGCCGTGATGGGCGCAACCGGACTGGCACTCGGACGCGCGGGGACGTTCACGGCATAGCGTTGGCGATACGACTGGCGACAGACGCCAAAATCGCCGCGCCTCACCGCGCGCTGCGATGCGCCTTGGTAGCAGCGTATAATTCGTTTTTGAACCCACCCCCGCTTCGATGGCCGAGCTTATCTCGCTGCGCGGACGCAATGCCCTCTCGCCGTTTCGCATCGATAAGCTGCTCACGAGTCTCGCCGCGATACCGGTCCGTGGCGTCGCCGCCGACTTCTGGTACTTTGTTCAGACAACCCGCGCGCTGAGCGTTGCCGAGCGCGACACGCTCGAGCGCATTCTCGCCTACGGCCCGCGCAGCGCGGAGCATGCCGACCGCGGCGAGCTCTATCTGGTCATTCCCCGTCCCGGAACGATCTCGCCGTGGGCGTCGAAGGCGACCGACATCGCGCGCAACTGCGGCCTTGCATCGATCGAGCGCATCGAGCGCGGCGTTGCCTTTCGGGTCATGACCGGCGATGGCAAGGTGCTCGACGACACAGACCGTGCCGCGCTCCTGCCGCAGATTCACGATCGCATGACGGAGGCGGTGTACGGATCGCTTGCCGACGCATCGAGGCTTTTTTCCCACGTTGCGCCGCGCCCGCTTGCGACCATCGACCTCGCCGCGCGAGGGCGCTCCGCGATCGAGGACGCGAACAGCGCTCTCGGACTGGCACTCTCGGCCGACGAGATCGATTATCTCGCCGACTATTTCGGTCCAAAACATGCCCGCCGCGATCCGACCGACGTCGAGCTGATGATGTTCGCGCAAGCGAATTCCGAGCATTGCCGGCACAAGATCTTCAACGCGGAATGGATCATCGACGGCAGGCGCCAGAAGCATTCGCTGTTCGCCATGATTCGCCACACCCATAGCGTCAGCCCGCAAGGCACGGTGATCGCGTATGCCGACAATGCCGCCGTCGCCCACGGTAGACGCGTACGGCGCTTCTATGCTGGCGCCGACGGGCGCTACCAGTCGCATTGGGAAGCGACCGATTACGTGATCAAGGTCGAAACACACAATCATCCGACTGCCATCGCACCGTTCCCGGGCGCGGCGACCGGCTCCGGGGGAGAAATTCGAGACGAAGGAGCGACTGGACGTGGCGCCAAACCCAAGGCGGGACTGACCGGATTCACGGTGTCGCATTTGCGCATCCCAGCACTCGCCCAGCCCTGGGAACTGCCGGAAGCGCCACCTTCTTCGGCCCTCGACGGTTCACCTTCTGGCCAGGATCAAGAGGATAGGGAATGCGGGGCTAGCGCGGCAGAGTACTGGATTGGCACCCCGCGGCGCATCGCGACGTCGCTGGAGATCATGCTGCAGGGACCTATCGGCGGCGCATCGTTCAACAATGAGTTCGGACGTCCGAATCTGCTCGGCTACTTTCGCACCTTCGAGCAGCAAGTTGGAGGCGAAGTGCGCGGCTATCACAAGCCGATCATGATCGCGGGCGGGGTGGGCGATATCGCCGCCCGGCACGCGCACAAACGCGGGTTGCCGCAAGGCGCGCTGATCGTTCAGCTTGGCGGTCCGGGTATGTTGATCGGGATGGGAGGGGGAGCGGCGTCATCGATGTCGACCGGGTCCAACCCGATCGATCTCGATTTCGATTCGGTGCAGCGCGGCAACGCAGAGATGCAACGCCGGGCGCAGGAGGTCATCGATCGCTGTTGGCAAATGGGCGACGCCAATCCGATTCTGTCGATTCATGACGTCGGCGCCGGCGGACTGTCGAACGCCTTGCCCGAGCTGGCGCACGGAGGCGGCGCCGGCGCCCGGATCGACCTGCGCAGCGTTCCTTCGGAAGAGCCGGGCATGTCGCCGCGCGAAATCTGGTGCAACGAAGCGCAAGAGCGCTACGTGCTGGCGATCCGAGCGGAGGCGCTCGAGGGTTTTAGTGCACTATGCGTACGCGAGCGTTGCCCGTTCGCGGTGGTAGGCCAGGCGACCAGCGACCATCGCCTGATCGTCGAGGATCCGGTGTTTGCAAATCGCCCGGTCGACATGGAGCTTTCCGTACTGCTGGGCAAGCCGCCGAAGATGACGCGCGACGTTGCGCACGTCCGCCGCGAACTGCCGGCCTTCGATCCGTCCGGTATCGACCTGCGCGAAGCGGCTTATCGTGTGCTGCAGTTTCCGGCGGTCGCCGACAAGACCTTCCTGGTGACGATCGGCGATCGCACGGTGGGCGGTCTTTGCTCGCGAGATTCGATGGTCGGGCCGTGGCAGGTTCCGGTCGCCGACGTCGCGGTGACACTGATGGATTTCGACGGTTACGCCGGCGAAGCGATTGCCATGGGCGAGCGAACGCCGCTTGCGCTGATCGATGCACCGGCGTCGGGGCGCATGGCGATCGGTGAAGCGTTGACCAATCTCGCCGCCGCCGGAGTCGAGCGCCTGAGCGAGGTCAAGCTGTCGGCGAACTGGATGGCCGCCGCAGGGCATCCGGGCGAGGACGCCGCGCTTTACGACACGGTCCGCGCGGTAGCGATGGAGCTTTGTCCGGCGCTCGGGGTGAGCATTCCGGTGGGCAAGGATTCGATGTCGATG
>DATNNK010000275.1:0-3520 GCA_035601875.1 Casimicrobiaceae bacterium
GCCAGAAAGAGTGGTGCGCCCAGCGGCAGAAAGCGTGGATCCACCGCGATGGCCCGCCCCGCGGCAAGCGGTACCCCGAGCGCACCGATCGGTCCATCGATGCCGTTGTCAGGATCGACGCGGATCTCGCGAAAAAAGACATAGCTTGGATTTTCGTCGAGAAGCGACGGCAGCTTGTCAGGGTGGTTCCGGCCCCAGGCCTTGATGCCCTGCATCGATGCTTGCTCCAGAGTCAACTCGCCACGTTCGATCAACACGCGACCAATGGACCGGTAGCGATGCCCGTTCTGATCGGCGTAACCGATGCGTACGGTACTCCGATCGGCAAGCTCGACGCGGGCCGAGCCCTGGATGTGCACGAAGAACGCTTCGACTGGATCATCTACCCAGACGAGCTCCCTCCCCGACAACCTTGCCTGACCGGCCTCGATTTCCGCGCGCGACCAATACGGCAGCACACGTTTGCCGTCGAGTCGTCCGCGAACGCGCTCGGACTTGAGCTCGGGGAAGATCTCTCCCAACTCGACCGTGAGCAGATCGTCAGGCGGCGCATACAACGGATAGCGGTAACGATCGTCGCGCGCACGGCTGCCCTTCAACAGCGGCTCGTAGTAGCCGGTCACCCGTCCGACATCGATCCCGTCCGCGTTGGTGACCCGGTATGGAGTAAACTGCGCTTCGAAAAACGCGCGCGCGCCAGCGTCGTCGTGAGCTGCGACGGCAGACGCGGCGGCGCATGCGGGTCGCCAGATCGCCGCCGATTCGGGTCGCGCGATCAGCGCACGGCAGCTTGCGGCAAACGGGGGTAGGGCGGCGGATGGAGTGTCGTTGCTCCAGCCCGGAAGGGCTGAGAAGGGAACCGCCTGGAACAGAACGCTTGCCGGTTCCGTCGCTGGCGTGGCGCCGCGGGAACCGGCGGGCGGGGTGGGACGGGGAACCGTCGCGCAGGAGCCGAGAAGCGCGCAAAGCGCGGCGACACTGGAAAGCATCGCGATGGCATGGATACTTCTCGAGGCGCTGGTGGCGCTGTTGCTGGCGGTGTTCATCGTCTGGTTCACGATCGGTGGCAGCCGCAAGCCGCCGCCGAGTTTGCCACCCGGGTTGCCCACAAGCGCGCCGCCATCGACCGACGCCGAATCAGGCGAAGACACCCGGAACCAATGACCGGCGCGCCATACACACTGCTGTTACCACGGGCGGAGACAACGCGCGCCGGCTGCCGACCCGCAGGCGGCGCGATGGCGCGACGCTTGCATCGACACCGGTATCAATGAAGAATGCGCGGCACCGACAAGGTGAAGGGAGGAATGGGCGCGTCGAATTGCTTTCCGTCTTCGGCCACCATCTGGTACGCGCCGCGCATGGTCCCGACGGCCGTCTCGAGATGCGTGCCGCTGCTGTATTCGAAGCTTTCGCCGGGCTTGAGCAGAGGCTGCTGTCCGACCACGCCCAGGCCTTTGACCTCGACCACCTTGTTGTTGGCGTCGGTGATGACCCAATGCCGGCTGACCAGTTGCGCGGGAACCGTTCCGGAATTGGTGACCGTGATCGTGTACGCAAAGACATACTGGTTCTTCGACGGGTCCGACTGGTCCTCGACGTAGCTTGCCTTGGGGACGACGGTGATCTCGTATTTCTCGCTCTCGGCCACGACAAAGCCCTTCCCGGGATGACGGAGCAATTATAACGCCATGCGTACATACCAGATTGCGCCCTCGATCCTCTCCGCCGACTTCGCGCGCCTTGGCGACGAAGTCCGCTCGGTTATCGACGCCGGTGCCGACCTGATTCACTTCGACGTCATGGACAATCATTACGTGCCGAATCTGACTATAGGGCCGCTGGTGTGCCGGGCGCTGAAGCCGCATGTCAGCGTGCCTATCGATGTTCATCTGATGGTCACGCCCGTCGACGCGCTGGCATCGGAGTTCGCCGAGGCGGGCGCGGCGGTCATCAGCTTTCATCCGGAGGCATCCTTTCACGTCGATCGCACCATCGGCCTTATCCACCAGCACGGTTGCAAGGCCGGGCTGGCGATCAACCCCGCGACGCCGCTTAACTGCCTCGACCATGTGCTCGACAAGCTCGACGTCGTTTTGATCATGTCGGTGAACCCGGGCTTCGCGGGACAGTCGTTCATCGACGAGGCATTGGGCAAGCTCACGCTTGTGCGCGCACGCATCGACGCCATGGTAGCGCGCACGGGACGGGAAATCCGGCTCGAGGTCGATGGCGGGGTCAAGGTCGACAACATCGGCGCCATCGCCCGGGCCGGCGCCGACAGGTTCGTCGCCGGGTCGGCAATCTTCGGCAGCGGCGATTATTCCAAGACCATTGCCGCGATGCGCGCTGAAATCGCTCGCGCCCAGTGAACATCGCACACTGAGCGGGCCCGGGGCAAACCGCGGGCTCGGGCTCGATCGCATTGCGGCCGGTGCAAAGCGTCGAGCGTGATGGTATAGTTTCCTCGCGGCTCCACTTCCGCGCCTTTGATCAGATGAGCTTCGACATTCTCCATCGCAACGGCTGGGCCTGGCGGCACGGCAACGATTGGCGCTGGCGCCTATCGTGACCGCGCCTTAGCGTCGCGCTTCATAAGCGACGCCTGCATTACGTTGCGTTCGTTCAGAGAATCGTTGGAGCATCATGACCGAAGCCGAATTCCGCGCACTCGCTGCGCTTGGGTATAACCGCATTCCGCTCGTTCTCGAGGCGTTTGCGGACCTCGATACCCCCCTTTCGCTCTATCTCAAGCTCGCCAACCAGCGCTACACCTACTTGCTCGAGTCGGTCGTCGGTGGGGAGCGCTTTGGCCGTTATTCGTTCATCGGCTTGCCGGCGAAGCTTCGTATTCGCTCGCGCGGCCGGCAGATCGAAGTGGAGGATCGCGGCGGAATCGTCGAGCGCCACGAGGGTGACCCGCTCGCGTTCATCGGCGCGTTCCTGGGTCGCTATCGCGCCGCGCCACGGCCGGGCCTGCCGCGCTTCTGCGGCGGCCTCGCCGGGTATTTCGGCTACGACACGGTTCGACATGTCGAGACCAAGCTTGCGGCGAGCGCACCGGCACCGACCGCAGAGCTTGCGGAAATTCCGGATATCCTGCTGCTGCTCACCGAGGAGCTCGCGGTCGTCGACAATCTCTCGGGCAAGATCTCGCTTATCGTGTACGCGGACCCGGCGGAGCCCAACGCGTACTGGGCCGCGCACGACCGATTACAGGACCTCCGGCGGAAGCTGCGGCAGCCGGCGTCAATCCCCTATCAGACCGCGTCCGAGGTCACCGTCGCCGAAAGCGAGTTCGGAGCGGAGGGATTTCAGGCTGCGGTGGCGCGCTCGCGCGAGTACATCGTGGCGGGCGACATCATGCAGGTCGTCATTTCGCAACGCATGCGACGGCCGTTTGCCGCGCCGCCGCTCTCGCTGTATCGGGCGCTCCGCTCGCTCAATCCGTCGCCCTACATGTTCTATTATGATTTCGGCGACTTTCATCTGGTCGGCGCTTCACCGGAAATTCTGGTGC
>DATNNK010000276.1:0-3840 GCA_035601875.1 Casimicrobiaceae bacterium
ACAGCGCGTGGATCGATGAACTGGCACCGTGGTTTCTGCGTTCCGCGACGCCGGTGGTCATCGATCACATGGGGAGAATCGATGCGTCGCGAGGCCTCGCGCAGCCGGCGTTCCGCACGCTGTGCCGGCTGATGGACGATCCCCGCATGTGGGTGAAGGTCAGCGGCAGCGATCGCATCTCACGCCAGGGTCCCCCCTATTCTGACGCCATTCCATACGCACGTTTGCTCGTCGACCGGTTCGGGGATCGAACGTTGTGGGGTACCGACTGGCCGCATCCCAACAGTGAACAGGTGCCCGACGACGGCGTGTTGACCGAGCTCCTCGATCAGATCGCGCCGTCCGAAAGTCTGCGGCAGACGCTTCTCGTCGAGAACCCGCAACGCCTTTATCGATTTCCGCTGTTGCTCGAAATCGAAACACGGCCCGCAGCAGCGAGTTGACAACGATTTTCATGAACAAGCGCCTCGCCGACAAGATTGCCATCGTGACCGGCGCCGGCTGCGTCGGCCCCGGATGGGGCAACGGCCGTGCCACGGCGTTCCGATTCGCGCAGGAAGGGGCAAAGGTCTTCGCGGTGGACCGCGATCCCGCCCGGCTCGAGGAGACGCTCGCACGCGTGCGGGATATTGGCGGCGTCATCGAGCCGTTCTGCTGCGACATGACCGACGGCAACGCGGTTGCGCGGATGGTCGCTGCCTGCACCGACACCTGGGGTGGCCTGCATGTGCTGGTCAACAACGTCGGCGGGTCTGCCGCGGGCGGTCCGGCCGAGATGTCCGAAGAGGTGTGGGACGCGCAGGTCGATCTCAATCTCAAAAGCGTCTTCCTCGCATGCAAACATGCGCTGCCCATCATGGAGCAACACCGCGGTGGTGCAATCGTTAATATCGCCTCGACCTCCGGCGTGCGTTGGACCGGCTCGGCGCAGGTCGCGTACGCGGCGACCAAGGCCGGCGTCATTCAGTTATCACGCGTGGTCGCGGTGCAATACGCGGGCAGGGGGATTCGGGTGAACACGGTAGTGCCGGGGCAGCTGCACACCCCCATGGTCGAGGCGCGGCTCGCGCGGCAGCGCGCCGGAGGCGACGTCGAGGCTCTTTTACGGCAGCGGCAGGCGCGAATCCCGCTGGGCTTCATGGGAGACGGCATGGATACGGCCAACGCGGCGCTCTTCCTGGCCTCCGACGAAGCGCGGTTCATCACCGGCGCCGAACTGGTGGTGGACGGCGGCATGACGATTCGCTGCGATTGATACGGCATCGGCGTGTGCACGCGTCTCGGCCTGCGACCCGGCCGTTGGCTTTGACGAAGGAGCAGGTATGTTGAGAAAACTTGCGATGATCCTCGTGGCCGGGCTGGCGATATTCGCGGGCGCTGCATTCGCTCAGAGCGGCGCTCCCGTCAAGATCGTCATTGCGTTTCCGCCGGGAGGCCCGGTTGATTTCGTGGCGCGCATCCTGGCCCAGGGCCTTGGGGAAGACCTCGGGCAATCGGTGATTGTCGAAAACCGTCCCGGTGCCAACGGCGCTATCAGCGCACAGGCGGTCGCCAAGTCCGCGCCGGACGGCGCGACGCTTTGGTTCACCAGTGCGGGCGCCGCGGTGATGAATCCTGCTCTTTACGACAGTCTGGCCTACGACATGCAACGCGACTTCGCGCCGGTGTCGCTGGTGGTCAACAACGTCGAGGTCCTGGTCGTAAATCCCGCCAATCCCGCGACCAGTGTCACCGAGCTGGTCGCCCAATCCAAGCAGAGCCCGAATCCAATGCCGATCGCGTCGTCGGGGATCGGCAGCATGCCGCATCTGGCGATGGAATTGCTTGCCGATTCCAGTGGTGCCAGGCTGATGCACGTTCCATACAAGGGTGCCGCGCCCGCGATCACCGACGTCATGGGCGGGCAAGTCAGCGGATTCTTCGGCGATATTCCGGGGCTGATCGGATTCATCAGGGGCGGCAGGCTCAAGCCGCTGGGTATCGCCGCGCCCTCGCGGCATCCGCTGCTGCCCGACGTTCGCACTCTGGACGAACAGGGCATCCACGGTGTCGATTCGAACAACTGGTACGCGCTGTTTGCGCCCGCGAAGACGCCTCCGGCGCGCATCGAGCAACTCAACGCAGCCGTACGCCGTGTCCTGATCGCCGAGCCATACCGAAAGCGATTGCTCGAGTCCGGCGCGGAACCGACGCCGTCGACTCCGGAGCAGCTCGCCGCGCTGGTCAAGGCCGACACTGCCAAGTGGGGCCGGATCATTCGCGACAAGAAGATCAAGGGCGAATGAGCACCGGGCCCCGCATTGCGCTGGTCGAGCCGGGAACGCGTCCGGAGCTCGCTTCGATCGAGCAGTCGATCGTCGCCGAGCGCGGGCGCATCTCTGCGCTCTATCGAGCGCTGCTCAACAGTGCGCCCCTCGCCGAAGGCTGGGAAAGGCTCTTCACCGCGATCCGCAATCGGAGCTCGCTTCCGCCCGATTTGCGCGAGATTGTGATCCTCAGAGTGGCGGTGTTGAATCGTGCTCCGTTCGAATTCGAGGCGCATCTTCCCGTTGCCAGGCACGCGGGAGTGACCGAGGCGAAGCTCGCCGCGCTTGAATTGCCGCAGATCGGTGAACCGTTCAGCGTTCTCGAGAGAGCGGTCCTCGCGTTGACCGACGCGATGACACGTGACGTGCAGGTACCCGACGCATTGTTCGATCCGATCGCCCAGCACTTCGACCGACGGGCGGTGACCGAGATCGTTGCAACGATCGCTGCCTACAACATGGTGTCGCGATTTCTCGAAGCGCTGCGCATCGGGCATTAGACTCGCATGGAACCTCGTCACTGCCTGCTACTGAAGGCTGTCGTCGACGATTCTGACGATGCCAGCGTGCTCGCTAGCTTGACCGAGCTTCGACAAATCCTCACGGTTCCGTTCGCCGAATTCGCTGTCTATCGCGGGTTGCAAGCGCCTGATCTGTACGCATACGGCGCGCTCGAAGGCGCAGCGTATCGCGCCGATCGGGACCTGCAGCGATTCGACGCGATGGCAAGACAACTGCCGGTGTTCGCCACATCCGCGCCGGCGATCGACCGCCTTGAAAACGTGTTCACCGCGACCGGCGCCTCGGCGGGGGCATCGGCTGGATTCCGCTACATCGTCGAAACGGATGCAGCAGACGGCTGGGAAGAGGATATCTTCCGCTGGTACGACGCTGAGCACATGCCGGGGCTTGCGGCCGTCCCCGGCTGCGTAGGCGCACAACGCTTTCTCAACCGCGATGGCGGGCCGCGCTCACACGCTTGCTACGACCTCACCGACCCGAACATACTGCAAACGGCGGCATGGCTTGCAGTGCGTCGCACCGCTTGGAGCGATCGCGTCCGGCCACAATTCCGGAATACCCGCCGCACGATGTTTCGTTCCTTGCTCGTGTCTTCCAGTCAATAAGGCCGACTGAGGCGCCGCCGTTGACAAAATCAGGTGGCTGCGATATCAGACCTCCGATCACGAACTCGATCTCCGGATCAACGGACGAGAGCACGTCAGCGTCGGCCCGCCGGACGGCCCGGTCCATACAGACGATGAGCACTTCAGGATTGTCCAAGGCGCGGCTCGAGCGCATGCACGATGTCATGGTCGGACACGTCGAGCGTGGCGACATGCCGGGTCTCGTCACGCTGATCGGCCGGCGGGGCGAAGCGCATGTCGACGCGATCGGCAGGATGGCGTTCGGCCGCGACGACCCGATGCGGCGCGACACGATCTTCCGCATCGCCTCGCTGACCAAGCCGATCACCGCCGCGGCGACGATTATCCTGGTGGAGGAATGCAAGCTGCGCCTCGACGAGGCGGTG
>DATNNK010000277.1:0-2744 GCA_035601875.1 Casimicrobiaceae bacterium
TGGCATGAAGCCTTCCATCGTTATCCTTCCGGTTTTGCTCGCGCTTTCGAGCTTCTCCTACGCGCAAGAAAAAAGCATCTACAAATGCGCGGATTCCGAAGGGATCGGGTACCGCGACACACCGTGTGCAACCCAGCAGGAGCAAACGCTGATCACCTCTGCCAGGAGAGTGAATTGGCGGAATGAAGACGCGAAGGCGACTCAACCGACTGACGCACGGCTCGCGGCGACGCCTTTTTTCGCGACCCGATTGTTCATCGGCATGACGGACACGCAGGTTCTGAATCTCCCGAGCTGGGGTCGCCCGGCGCAAATCATTCGAAGTAAGGCGGGGCACGTGTGGCGCGAACAGTGGATCTACAAGGACCGGAGCACAGGTGACGAGCGAAGATTTCTGTATTTCGAAAATGCGCGGCTGGTCGACCACGAAGACGTGCCGCCGCCGTCTTCGCATCAGGCGCAAGCTACAATCGAATGAATCTTCTGCTTGGCGTGGAAAAAAGCGGTCTTGCCGAAGGCCGCTTTTTTTGGTCGATCGTCTCAGGGAACACGATGAGCGGGCGCCGCGAAGAGACAACGCTCACTTGCCAGCCAACGTGCTAATCAGCTGGGCAAACGTATGAGGTCCCGGAGCGGAGACGGCACGAAGGGCGAGGAGTAAACCAAGGGAGCGCCGCCCCGTCCGGGTACTGCCTACCTGAGCAAGCAGCGTGCCAGAGTCGTGACTGCGCGCAACTTGCGCTGCCGCTTGGAGAAATACGATTCGAGCCACGCATGAGGTGCATCCTGCACGCGCTTCGTGCGCCGCGATACGTCAGGCGACGCCGGAGCAGGGCATACATTTTTTGAGCTCAACCCTTCGCCGGAATCGCGCTTGCGTCGCTGCCGGCGCCGGCGCCAATTCGTTGGGCATGATGGTCGGCCGCCAACAACATGTACACCGCAGGTACGACGAATAACGTGAACAGCGTTCCGATCGACAGTCCGGAAAAGATTACCAATCCCATCGCGTGTCGACCGGCTGCGCCTGCGCCGGCGGCGATCACCAGCGGAACGACGCCCAGCACCATTGCGGCGGTAGTCATCAGGATCGGCCGCAGCCGCACTGCGGCGGCCTCTTCGATCGCGTCGCGCTTGCTCTTGCCTGCGCGCTGGAGCTGGTTGGCAAACTGCACGATCAGGATTCCGTGCTTGCTGATCAGCCCCATCAGGGTGACCAGTCCGACCTGGGTATAGATGTTCAAGGTCGAGAACCCCAAGTTGATGAAGATCAGCGCGCCAAACAGCGCCATCGGCACCGACACCAGGATCACGATCGGATCGCGGAAGCTTTCGAACTGCGCGGCGAGGGCCAGAAAAACAATGATCACCGCGAACAGCAAGGTCACCGCAAAGCCGCCGGATTCCTGCACGAACTGGCGCGACACGCCCGAGTAATCGGCCGAATAGCCGCTCGGCGCGACCTCGGTCAGCGCTTGCTGCATGAATTCGAGCACCTGATTCTGCGAGACTGACGGCGTGTAAACGCCGAAGATGCTCGCCGAGTTGAGTTGCTGGAAGTGCGCGATGCCTTCCGGCACGACTTCGGTTTTTTGGCGCGCGACCGTGGACGCGGGGACCAGTGATCCATCCGAGGTGCGAATATGGTAATCGAGCACCTGGTCGGCGTTCAGCCGGTCGACCTGCAACACCTGCGGGATAACCTTGTAGGACCGGCCGGCGATCGAGAAGTAGTTGACGTAGCCTCCCCCCAGCGCGGCGCCCAATGCCGCGCCGACATCCTGCTGCGTAAGCCCGAGCGTGGCGACGAGATCGCGATCGACTTCGACGGTGGTCTGCGGCTTGTCCAGCTTGAGATCGGTGTCGACGTAAAAGAACATGCCGCTGGCCTGCGCTTTCTGCAGGATCGCCTGGGTGACCTCGTTCAGGTTCGGATACGGCTCGGTGGTCTTGATGACGAACTGCATGGGCAGGCCTTGCGATCCGGGCAACGGCGGAAACTGGAACGCAGCGACGCGCGCGCCGGCGATACCATTCCACTTCTGCTGCAGCTCCTGCTGAAGTTGCGCGGCGCTTTTCGTGCGTTGGTTCCATGGCTTGAACAGCACACCGCCGATCCCTTGATTGGTTGTCGGCACGCCGGTGATCTGGAACATCTCGTCGTATTCCGGGAGCTCGTGCGCAATGTCGAACACCTGCTTGGCATAGGCATTCATCTGCTGCGACGTCGCGTTCGGCGGGCCGACGATCTGTGAGAGCACGACGCCCTGGTCTTCCTGCGGCGCGAGCTCGGACTTCGACGTCATGAACAGGTACACGACGCCGCCGAGCAGAATCAGGCCCATGACCACCGGCACCGACCAGGTGTCGAGCGTGCCGTGCAAGAGCCGCTGATAGCCGTGATGCAGGCGCTCGAACTGACGGTCGACGAAGCGCACGAAGCGGCCGCTCTCCTGCTCGGCGCGGAAGATGCGCGAGGTCATCATCGGCGACAGGGTCAGCGCAACGATACCGGAGACGGTGACGGCACCGGCGAGCGAGAACGCGAACTCGGTAAAGAGCGCCCCGGTAAGGCCACCCTGAAAACCGATCGGCACGTAAACGGCGACCAGGACAATGGTCATCGCGATGATCGGCCCGCCCAACTCACGCGCGGCGATCAGCGAAGCCTCCATCGGCGACTTGCCTTCTTTCATGTGGCGGTCGACGTTCTCGACCACGATAATCGCATCGTCGACGACCAG
>DATNNK010000278.1:0-5536 GCA_035601875.1 Casimicrobiaceae bacterium
TGTGTCGCGGTACCCGATCCCTTCGGAATCCGCGCATTTGTAGATGCTTTTGTCTTGCCCGTACGAGAAGCTCGAAAGCGCGAGCAAAACCGGAAGGATAACGATGGAAGGCTTCATGCCACGCTCCTGCGTCGCCTAACAGAATGCAGACTAGGGCATGAGGCATTCGAGCGAAATCGGCGCAGCTCTGAAAATAATGTAGGACAAATCTTCGTGTAAAGGCCTATCTGGCCCCCGCGTACGAACTCGTCCGATGCACCGCGTAAAATCGACTACGCGCGCGGTGTTGTTCGTCTGACAAGGTGGGAGCCGATGGCACCGGCAAGCAAGCACGGAGCCTAAGCGACCCCATGTCCGGAACGTAGGAGCGGGCTGCCCCCGCGGAGCTGCGGCTAGGCGGCAGTTGCGTATTACACGGCGAGATGCGCGTGCACGTTGTCGCGGTCCATGTCCGCGCCCAAGCCTCTGGCCACGACTTCCCCGCGCGACAAGACGACGTAATGATCGGCGAGCGATTTGGCGAAATCATAGTATTGCTCGACCAGCAGAATCGCGATGTCGCCGGCGGCGACCAGGCTGCGGATTGCGCGCTCGATGTCCTTGATGATCGACGGCTGGATACCTTCGGTCGGCTCGTCCAGGATCAACAGCCGCGGGCGCATCGCCAGCGCCCGTCCGATCGCGAGCTGCTGCTGCTGGCCGCCTGAAAGATCGCCTCCCCGCCGGTTCAGCATCTGCTTCAGCACGGGAAACATGTCGAAGACGAAGTCAGGCACTTTGGCGCCACTTTTTTTCGAGGCCAATCCCATCTGCAGGTTTTCCTGCACCGACAGCCGTGGAAAGATGTCCCGTCCCTGCGGCACGTAGCCGATGCCCAGCGCCGCGCGCGCATACGGCGGCAGATTTGCGATGCTGGTTCCGGCAAAGCCGATCTTCCCCGACCGCACGGGAAGCACGCCCATCAGACACTTCAGCAGCGTCGTCTTGCCCACGCCGTTACGACCGAGCAGCGCGGTGCATGCCCCGGCCGGAACGTCGAACCCTACGTCGCGCAGCGTGTGGCTGCCGCCGTAGTACTGGTTAAGCCCCTGCACCGAGAGCATGGTCAGCGTCCCAGAAACACTTCGATGACCTGCTCGTTCTGCTGGATCTGGTCCATCGTTCCTTCGGCGAGCACGCTGCCCTCGTGAAGCACGGTGACCTTTTGCGCGATGCGCTTGACGAATTCCATGTCATGCTCGACGACGATCAGGGTGTATTTCCCGGCCAGCGAAAGAAAAAGCTCGGCGCTGCGCATCGATTCGTCGTCGGTCATGCCGGCCACCGGCTCGTCGAGAAGAAGGAGCTGCGGCTCCTGCATGAGTAGCATGCCGATTTCCAGCCATTGCTTCTGTCCATGGGACAAGAGTCCCGCCGGACGCGATGCCTCGGGCACCAGCTTGATCGTCTCCATCGTCGCGCCGATGCGCTCCCGCGCCGCCGAATCCAGGCGGGCGCCCAGCGTCGGCCAGACGCGCTTGTCGCATTTCTGCGCGAGCTCCAGGTTTTCGAACACGGTGTGCTGCTCGAACACCGTGGGTTTCTGGAATTTGCGGCCGATGCCCGCGGTGGCGATCTCGGCTTCGGTAAAGCGCGTGAGGTCGATGGTCTGTCCGAAAAACGCGCTGCCTGTATCCGGGCGCGTCTTGCCGGTGATGACGTCCATCATCGTTGTCTTGCCGGCGCCGTTGGGACCGATGACGCAGCGAAGCTCTCCGTCGTCGATCAGTAGCGACAACGCGTTGAGCGCCTTGAATCCGTCGAAGCTCACCGAGATGGCGTCGAGATAGAGTATGCCCTTGTGCGAAGTGTCGACCCCGGACGTCAACACCCGCACGCCCGATGCGGCCCCGGCGTCATCCCAGCCCTCGCGCGACACGATCGCGTTCATCGGTTCACCGGGTCCGTTGCCGCGCGGTCCGCAGCAGCCCCGCCACGCCTCGCGGCAGGAAGAGCGTTACCAGGATGAACAGGAGGCCCAGCAGAAAAAGCCAGTACTCGGGCAGGGCCTGGGTAAACCAGCTCTTCCCGAGATTGACCAGTGCCGCGCCGAGCACCGGCCCGAACAGCGTGCCGCGTCCGCCGACCGCGGTCCAGATGGCGATCTCGATCGAGTTGGCGGGCGACATCTCGCTCGGATTGATGATGCCCACCTGCGGCACGTACAGCGCGCCCGCGATACCGCAGATCACCGCCGACAGCGTCCAGATGAATAGCTTGAAATAGAGCGGGTTGTAGCCTGAGAACATGACGCGCGTCTCGGCGTCGCGAATCGCGGTGAGCACCCGGCCGAGCTTGGACGTCACGATCCACCGCCCGAGCAGCAAAAAGCCGAGCAGCGCGGCGCCGGTCAGCACGAACAGCGCCATCCGCGTCTGTGGTGCGGTGACGGAAAATCCCAGGATACGCTTGAAGTCGGTAAAGCCGTTATTGCCGCCGAACCCGGTGTCGTTGCGGAAGAACAGCAGCATGAAGGCGTAAGTCATCGCTTGGGTGATGATCGAGAAATACACGCCCTTGATGCGCGAGCGAAAGGCGAAATAGCCGAACACGAAGGCGAGCAGGCCGGGCACCAGGACCACCAGCAGCGCTGCGAACCAGAAATGGTCGGTGAAGCTCCAGTACCATGGATATGCCTTCCAATCGAGGAATACCATGAAGTCCGGCAGATCGCTTTGATAGACCCCGTCGTGACCGATTGCGCGCATCAGATACATGCCCATTGCGTAGCCGCCGAGCGCGAAGAAAACGCCGTGTCCGAGCGAGAGGATCCCGGTATAGCCCCAGATCAGGTCCATCGCCAGCGCGACGATGGCGTAGCACATGATCTTGCCGATCAAGGTGACGGTGTAGTCGGACAGATGGAGCACGTGGCCAGGCGGCACGGCGAGATTGAGCACCGGAAAGGCGACGAACAGCACCAGTGCCGCCGCGACGTAGAACAGCCAGCCCTTGACCGGAAGCAGGCGCGCGAATCGCGGCCCGCCAGCGGCGATCACCGGCACGAAAGCCGTGCCGCCGGGGCCGCTCACGCCGAGCCCTTCGCGTCGACCGTCCGCCTGCAGGAAAAATCGCATGTCACGTCTCGGCCATTCTTCCCTTGAGCGCGAACAATCCCTGCGGACGCTTTTGGATGAACACGATGATGAACACCAGCACCGCAATCTTGGCCAGCACGGCGCCCGACCAGGCCTCGAGGAATTTGTTGACGATGCCCAAGCCCATCGCCGCGTAGACGGTTCCGGCGAGCTGACCGACGCCGCCGAGCACCACGACCATGAAGGAGTCGACGATATAACTCTGGCCGAGGTCGGGGCCGACGTTGCCGATCTGCGACAGCGCACATCCCGCGAGCCCCGCGATCCCCGAGCCCAAGCCGAATGCCCAGGTGTCGACGCGGCGTGTCGGCACTCCCGTGCAACTCGCCATGGTGCGGTTCTGCGTTACCGCGCGCACGAACAGGCCCAGCCGCGTTCGCGTCAGCAGCAGCCACATCATCGCCAGCACCAATGCCGCAAAGCCGATGATCGCGATGCGGCTCCAGGGAAGGACCACTCCGCTGATCGCTTCGATGCCGCCCGACATCCAGGACGGATTCTCGACCTGCACGTTCTGCGCGCCGAAGATCGTTCGCACCGACTGCATCAGGATTAGGCTGATGCCCCAGGTCGCAAGCAAGGTCTCCAGCGGGCGCCCGTAGAGAAAGCGAATGACGCTGCGCTCGAGCGCCATCCCGACCAGGCCGGCGGCGACAAATGCCGCCGGCACCGCCGCGATCAGATAGGCGTCGAACAGCGCGGGAAAGTGCGACCGGAATACGTTTTGCACGACGTAGGTGGTGTAGGCGCCGATCATGATCAGCTCACCGTGAGCCATGTTGATGACGCCCATCAGACCATAGGTGATCGCTAACCCAAGTGCCGCGAGCAACAGAATGCTGCCGAGCGAGATGCCGCTGAATACCCGCCCGACCATTTCTCCGGCGGAAAGCCTGCCCTGGACCGCGTGCAGCGATTTTTCGGCCTCGGCGCGTACGTCGGCATCGGGCTCGGCGAAGGTGTCGCCGTTCTGCTCGAGCACACCCAGCAACAGCGTCTTGGTGGCCGAATTGTTGCTTTCGGCGAGCGCGCGTATCGCCGCGAGACGCGTGTTCTTGTCCTGGCTCGTCAGCTGGATCGATGCCTGCGTCAGCAAAAGCAAACCCTTGATTTCGCCATCCGTCTCCTTGGCAAGCGCGGTGCCGATCGCCGGCAACAGCTCTTCATCGGCGCCGGTCTGCAGTTCCTTTGCCGCGGCCAGGCGGACGGTGCGCTCCGGCGCCGTGAGCTTCAATGCGGCGATTGCGGTGCGCAGTTGCTTGCGAATCCGATTGTTGATGACGACGTCGTCGCGATTTTCGGGCAGCGGCGTGACCGCTTTCCCGGTCAGCAGGTCCACTGCGGCATCACCTTTGGCAAGCAGGATCTGCGCGTCGCCGACCGTCTGCACCTCGCCGTCGAGCAAGGCCTGCAGCAGCGGCAGATACGCAATGTCGCCGCTCGCCGCGGCAACGGCGATGGCTTTCTCCTTGGCGTCGTTGTCGCCCAGGGCAAGGTCGTGCAGCGTTTCCGGCGGCAAAGCGCAGGCCGACCAGGCCATTGCACTCAAGGCAAACGCCGCGAAGCAGCGCACGATCGCGATCACGGAACGCCTGCGGGCATCGCGAGAAAACAAACGGCGGCAGCGGGTGATCACAGTCCGCCGCCGCCGCTGTACTGCGCTGTCGACTTGAGCGGCGCAAAAGGCCTTCGCATGAGATCGCCCACTGGAGTGTCGATCACGGCCTGGGCCATGCGTAAGATCCTTCGAATTGCGCGCGCGCTCGCTTTAGGACGATGACCCATTGGCTTCCGATCGCGGGCCGCTGTCACGACCCGCTCCCGGGCAACGAGTCACTTCCAACGAGTCACTTCTTTTCTGGCTCGTCCTTCTTGCCTTTGTCTTCCGGAATGTACGGGCTCCACGGCGTCGCCTTGATCGGGCCGGCCGTTTTCCAAACGACGTTGAACTGGCCGTTGCCCTGCACTTCCCCGATGAACACAGGCTTGTGCAGGTGATGGTTCTTTTCGTCCATCTTGATGGTGAAGCCGTCGGGCGCCTTGAACGACTGCCCGCCCATGGCGGCAATCACCTTGTCGACATCGGTCGACTTGGCCTTTTCCACCGCCTGCTTCCACATATTCATGCCGACATACGCCGCTTCCATCGGGTCATTGGTCAGCGGCTTGTCGGCGCCGGCGAGATTCTTTGCCTTGGCGTAGGCCGCCCATTTTTTCTTGAACTCATCGTTGGCGGGATTTTTCAGCGACATGAAGTAATTCCACGCCGCGAGATGCCCGACCAGCGGCTTCGTGTCCACGCCACGCAGCTCCTCTTCGCCCACCGAAAATGCGACCACGGGCACGTCGGTAGCCTTCAGGCCCTGATTGCCGAGCTCCTTGTAGAACGGCACGTTGGA
>DATNNK010000279.1:0-2105 GCA_035601875.1 Casimicrobiaceae bacterium
CAGCGCGGTGGAAGCCCGCGTACGTGCATTGATCGAGTCCGTCGCGGCGACCCACGAAGGGATCCGCGTCGAGATCAAGCGCCTGCTGCTCGCGAACGCGCTGAAACCGCTCCCGGGGCACGAAAAGCTGGTTGAGGCGATACGCCGGCACGCGCAGCGCGCGTTCGGCGAGGACATTCCGGCGGTTGGGGTGCCGCTCTACGCGGATGCGCGGCTGTACGGCGAGCACGGTGTGCCTATCGTGATGTACGGCGCGGGCCCGCGCACAATCGCCGAATCGAATGCGAAACGACCAGACGAAAACCTATTGCTCGAGGACCTGCGCCGGGCGACGCACGTCGTCGCCGGGACGGTCTACGATTTCTTGCACGCACCCTGACTAGGCAACGATGTGAGTTTAAGAAGTGTCCACACGATTCCGAGGAGCAAGCCATGACGGCCGCGCCATCCTACCCTCGCGACCTGATCGGCTACGGCCGCGACGTTCCGCACGCCGCCTGGCCAGGCAATGCCCGGACCGCAGTGCAGTTTGTGCTCAACTACGAAGAAGGCGGTGAGAGCTGCGTGCTGCACGGCGACAAGGCTTCGGAACAGTTCCTGTCCGAGATCATCGGCGCCCAGGCCTTCGAGGCCCGCCATCTGTCCATGGAGTCGATCTACGAGTACGGCTCGCGCGCCGGCGTGTGGCGCATCTTGCGCGAATTCGAGCGGCGCAAGCTTCCGCTCACCATCTTCGGGGTGTCCATGGCCTTGGAACGCAACCCGGATGTGACCGCCGCCTTCGTCGAGCTGGGCCATGAGATCGCCTGCCACGGCTGGCGCTGGATCCACTACCAGAACATAGATGAGGCCACCGAACGCGAGCACATGAATATCGGCGTGGAGATCATAAAGCGCCTGACCGGCGAGGCGCCGCTCGGCTGGTACACGGGTCGAGACAGCCCGAATACGCGCCGCCTGGTGGTGGAGCACGGAGGCTTTCTCTATGACGCGGATTACTATGGAGACGACTTGCCGTTTTGGACCGTGGTGGAGACTTCCCATGGGAACGACGTGCCACATCTGGTCGTGCCCTATACGCTGGACACTAACGACATGCGCTTCGCCGCGCCGCAGGGTTTCAACACCGGCGATCATTTCTTCGCCTATCTCAAGGACGCCTTCGACGTGCTCTACGCCGAGGGCGAGGAGCGGCCGAAGATGATGTCGATCGGCATGCACTGCCGTCTGCTTGGCCGGCCCGGGCGGTTCAAAGCGCTGCAGCGCTTCCTCGACCACATCGAGAAGCACGACAGGGTATGGGTGTGCCGGCGGGTGGACATTGCGAGGCACTGGCTCGACAAACATCCGTTCCGGCCGCGATCAGCATCAGCCTGCTAGTGTTGTCACCGGATGTCAGCAACGTCGCGCGCGTAGGCGAGCTTGCCCATGATGTGCGTGGCCAGAACGCAGCGGTCATCGCCCAGGATCATCAATGCGAATAGCCGCTCGGAAAGCGACCCGGCGTGTGCCATCCGCCGTTCGAGTAGCGGAGTCGCGGCAAGGTCGAGCACGACGAAATCCGCCTCCTTGCCTGCTGCGAAGTTGCCGATGCGGTCGTCCAGATACAGCGAACGGGCGGATCCGAGTGTCGCGAGATAGAACGCGGACAGCGGCGAGAGGCGATGGCCGCCCATTTGTGCGACCTTGTACGCCTCGTCGAGCGTGCGCAGCATGGAAAAACTGGTCCCGGCGCCGACGTCGGTGCCGAGCCCCACTCGGATCCCGTGCGTCCGCGCGGCGTCGGTGTCGAAGAGTCCGCTGCCGAGGAACAGGTTCGACGTGGGGCAGAACGACATTGCGGCGCCGGTTTCAGCCATGCGGGCCCGGTCGGGAGCGTCGAGATGGATGCAGTGCGCGTATACGGCGCGCTCGCGCACCAAACCAAAATGGTCGTATACGTCGAGGTAGCTGCGGCTCCAGGGATACAGCTCCGCGACCCATGCAACCTCGCCGCGGTTCTCCGCAAGGTGGGATTGCAAATATACGCCCGGGTGTTCGTCCAGGAGCCTGCCTGCCAATTCGAGCTGCCGCTCGGTCGACGTCGGCGCGAAGCGTGGCGTCAC
>DATNNK010000280.1:0-12113 GCA_035601875.1 Casimicrobiaceae bacterium
TTGGCATGGCTGGCCGACATGTCGTCTCGTCTCGCGTCGAAAATGCCGGACTGGCCCACACGTCGCAACTTCCTGGTTACTGTTCAGTACGAAGCGACCCGCGCCGGGCTCGATCCTCAGCTCGTGCTCGGCCTCATCCAGCACGAAAGCAACTTTCGCAAATACGCCGTTTCCGGCGCGGGCGCGCGCGGATTCATGCAGGTCATGCCGTTCTGGGTTCGCCAGATCGGCAACGGCGGCCACGATCTGTTTACGTTGCGCACCAATCTCCGCTACGGCTGCACTATTCTTCGCTACTACCTCGACATCGAGCAGGGCGATCTTTACCGTGCGCTCGGCCGCTATAACGGCAGCCTCGGACGCGGCGAGTATCCCACTGCGGTGCTCGGATCGATGAAGCTTTACTGGAGCTGGACGCCTGCTCTCGCCTACAGCGGCCACGCCGAGCCGGGTCACGACGGCATCAAGACTGTGAATTGAGCGTCGGGCGCTACCGCGGCCGGTTCGCGCCCTCTCCGAGCGGCCCGCTGCATTTCGGTTCGCTGGTTGCCGCGATGGCGAGCTGGTGCGACGCCCGTGCGTCCAGGGGCGACTGGCTGCTGCGTATCGAGGATGTCGACCAAACGCGCAGCCGTCCTGGCGCGAGCGATGCCATTCTCGCCACGCTCGAGGCGTACGGCTTCGAGTGGGACGGACCCGTCGTGCGACAAAGCGAGCGCGCCGCGCTTTACGCCGCGGCGCTCGATGATTTGATTCGCCGTCGCATGGCGTTTGCCTGCGCGTGCACGCGCAGAGAGCTGGAACTTGCGGCGCCGGGCAAGAGCGGCGAGCGCGTCTATCCGGGGACGTGTCGTCAGGGCGTACCCGCGGGTCGCGAAGGCCGCTCCTGGCGCGTCGCAGTCACCGATGAAATCGTATCCTTTCATGACCGCTTGCAAGGCATGCAGGAGCAGCAGCTCGCGCGCGATGTCGGGGACTTCGTGCTCAAACGCGCCGACGGACTCTTCGCCTACCAGCTTGCCGTTGTCGTCGACGACGGCTTGCAAGGCATCACGCACATCGTGCGCGGTGCGGATCTTCTATTATCGACGCCGCGGCAGGTCTGGCTGCAACGGCAATTGGGATATGCGACGCCATCGTACCTTCATCATCCGATCGCGCTCGACGCACGCGGCAGGAAATTGTCCAAACAGGCCGCTGCGAGAGCGCTGAGCCCACATCCGCTTCCGCAGCTGCGCGAGGCGTGGACGTTTCTCGATCAGCCGGAGCCGCCTTCGCCGCCTGAATCGGTGGGCGAATTCTGGCGCTGGGCGCACGCCGCTTGGAACGTCCGGCAATTGCCACCAGTCATCATGCTGCCCGCGCCGCGTTCATGCTCGTGAACACGGACCACACGGTATAATTGGGGATTCACCGGCACGCGCTCCGCGTTGAGCTCCCGGGCGCCGTCTCGGGTCGAGCACCGCCTATCTCCATGACAACTCTGGTCGTCGTCCGCAAGAACAATGAAGTTGCTATCGCTGCCGATTCGCTGACCACGTTCGGCGATACACGGCTGTCAGCGCAATTCGACAGCACCTACGACAAGATCGTGCATCACAAGGGCACCTATATCGGCTTGTGCGGCAGCGCTGCGCATCAGCTCGTCTTCGAGAGCCTGCTCGCCAAGCACGAGGATTTCGATTTCTCGACCAAGCGCGCCATCTTCGAAACCTTTCGCAAGCTTCATCCGATCCTCAAGGAGCAGCATTTCCTGAATCCCAAGGAAGAGGAGGACGATCCCTACGAATCGACCCAGGTGACGGCGTTGATCGCCAACGCCAGCGGCATCTTTGGCGTCTACTCGATGAGGGAGGTATTCGAGTACACCAAGTTCTGGGCGGTCGGCACCGGTCGCGAGTTCGCACTTGGAGCAATGCACAGCCAGTACCAGCGCATGCGCAACGCTACCGCGGTTGCAACCGCCGGGATCGAGGCCGGAGCGATGTTCGACAAAAACTCCGGGCTGCCGATGACGATTTACATGCTGCCCTTGAAGTGAGCGTCTATCAGCCGCCTTCGTTCGTGCCGGACGACGCCGAGGCAACGGAGCGCGTGATCCGGGATTATCCTTTCGCGACCCTGGTCACGGCGCGCGCCCCCGAGCCGCAGATCAGCCACCTCCCGCTCTTGTTGCACGCAGCAGCGGAGCCCAACGGCATGCTCGTCGGTCACATGGCGCGCGCCAATCCCCATTGGCGGCAATTCGCCGACGGTCCCACCGTGGCTCTGTTCCATGCACCGCATGCCTACGTGTCGCCGTCCTGGTACGCGGAGCCTGCAAAAGCAGTCCCGACCTGGAACTACGCTGTCGTTCACGTCCACGGTCGCGTCGAGCTGGTGGAGGATCGGGCGTCCACGCTCGCCATCCTGCACGAGATGGTCGAGCGCTTCGAAGGCGGCCGCACCGCCCCGTGGCGGCTGCAGCTCAAGGGCCGTGAGCTCGAAACGATGGTCAACGCGATCGTGGCCTTCCGCCTGGTGATCGGGCGCGTCGATACCAAGCTCAAGCTGTCGCAGAATCGCGGCGCGGTCGATCGGCGACGGGTCGTCGCGGCGCTCCGCGCGGAAGACACCGCCGACGCAAGCGCGACCGCCGATTGGATGCAACGTTATGCCGGAGAAGGTTGACCCGCGCGTTCGGCTCGACAAATGGCTTTACGCGGCCCGGTTTTACAAGACGAGAACCATCGCCGCACAAGCGATCGAATCGGGACGGGCGCGCGTCGACGACCAACGCGTCAAGCCGTCGTACGCGGTCAAAGCTGGCATGCGGATCAATCTCTCCAAGGATTCGCTGGTCTGGAAGGTGGAGGTCGCCGCAGTGTCCGACAAACGCGGGCCGGCGAGCGAGGCGGCAAGGCTGTATCGTGAATCCCCTGAAAGCGCGGCCGTGCGCGAGGAGGAAATCGCGAAACGCAAAGCGGCCGCCGCGAGCGCGCCACGAACTTCGGGTCGCCCCACCAAGCGCGACCGACGCAAACTACATTCGTTCTTCGAAAAAAACTAGTACGCTGAGTACCCTAGCAATATCGCAGGTTCGCGAAGTCGAGGATAAGATCAGGCTGCTGGTAACCGCGCCACGCCAGGTAGCTCAGCGCGGCGACCACCACCAGGGCGATCACCCGCCACGGCCAGCGAAACGCGAGCGCTTCAGGCACGCTGCTGCACCTCCACCGGAATGGCCGGCACGACATTGAGCTCGCGCATGCTCGCCATGACCGAGCTGAAGTCGGCGGCGGTGCGCACATTGGGGATCGGCTTCGCCAGCAGATTGACCGCGCGCCCGCTAACGACGAGCGGCATTTCTTCAGGCAACGCGGTTCTCAGCGAGCGTATTTCCTGCCCCGCGATCTTTCCGGAAATGCCCCGGTCGAAAAGCAGAATCGCGAGGCACACTTTGTAGGCGTGCGCCGCGCCGGCGACTTCCTGTGCCGGCACGCCGCTGCCCAGGGTCAGGCAGTTGATGCCCTCGGTGAAGAGAAGCAGTTCCAGAATCGCGAGCCCGAGCTGATTCGGATCGTTGGGAGGAGTGGCCAGGAGTATCTGGCTCGCGTTGCGCGTGGGCCGCACCAGCCGCGTCACATCGCGCAAAAGCCTTTGCGCGATATCCGCGAAGCGCAGCTCCTGAAAGTTCTGCATATCGCCGCGCACCACGTGCTCGTGTACCGCCTCGTTCAGCGGAATCAGCGTTTGCTCCAGAAAGCGCCTAAGCCCCTGGCCGACCAGCAGCTTCGACAGGTGGTTCTGCAGTTCGCCGACGCGATGCTCGGCCAGAAGCTTGACCGCGGCTTCGATTTCCGACGGCAACGGCAAAGGATCCTCGACGGCGATGCCCAGCATCGATTGCAGCGCCGATTCCGCCAGAGGAACAACCGCGCCCGCACGCCAGCCTTCGGACAACAGCTGCTTGATGACCTTGAGCCGCGCCACTTGGTCGGGCGGATAGACGCGGTCGCCGAATCCATCGCGTGCCGGATTCGGGAATCCGTAGCGACGTTGCCACATGTAGAGCTGTTCGCGTCGCAGGCCGGTGATTCGTACCACCTCACGGATGTGCAATGAAACGCGCATGTCGCCGTTGGCCGCTGGCATAGCAAGTGACAGCCCGGGGTCGGTACGGCGAGTCGGGGCTTTAATTAGGATTCCCATATTTTCCTCTGCACTCCTGTGTGTCACAAGTATAAAGACTTCAGTTGTCGTTTTCAGCTTGCGTGGAGCGGCATATCTCGCCGCAACGCGTCAGGCCGATCCTTGAACCGCTCAGGCGTATTGCTCCTGGAAGCGCTTTGCCCCATCATCTTGCTTTTGGAACAATGGCTTCCGGTACTTCGCTTGGTCCGAGCTGTGTTCAGCTGCCCACCACAACAGTAGCTGTGCAAATATCGTACCGGGCCAAGCCGAGCTCCTCCGATGTTTCGTTTTGGCAAGGCCCCGAAGGACCCTCTCGCGGACCCAAAAACAGCGGAACGCTGGCTCGCGTCCTTTCCCGCGAGCGATCCGCTTGCCGTTCACTCCGCGTTGCTGGCTGAGCTCGGCGCGCTTACCGAGCGCGATGCACGCCGGGCCCCGGCCCGATTGGAGGCGGTCTTTCATCTCGATGTCCAGACCGAGGCCTTGCGAAGATCGTTGACCGCGCAATATCTGGAACACGGCAACCGCTCAGCCCGTGTCGAAAGTCAGTTGTGGCAGGCGCTATTCGATCTGACGCAAGGATTCCTGCGTTGCTATCAGGCGTTCGAACGCGAAATAAGCCAGTATCCGCAAAACAATAAGTGGCAGCTGTTGCTGCCGCAGTTGATCGCGCGGCAGATTATCCATCAGGGCCTCGACGCAAAAATTCGGCTGTACCGATACGAGCAATGGATTCCCGCGCGTTGGGTCGACCTCCATGCGCACTTCCAGATGGCATGCACTGCACAAATTGAACGGCAGCCGGTGGCCGTTCTTGCCGGCGGCGTGTTGACCACAGTCGAGCAGGAGTATCTGAGAGTGTTGCTGCTGCAGCTGATAAATGCCGGCAATCTCTCGCCCCGCCACGTGGAATGGGTTGCCGGCCAGCTATCCGAATGGTGCGCCCCCTTGCGGCTCAATATCGAATCCTCGACCGTGACCAGCTTTTATGTCGACCTGGGCTCCAGAACCGGGCTCAAGCGGCGCGGCCCGCAGCCGCTCGAAGGCCGGGTCTTGTTTCTGGACACGCGGCCGCTGCACGCGGTGCTCATGCAGAACGTCGTGATGCTCGAGCAGAAGGTTCGCAACGACCCCTTGTCGGAGCGCGCACCGCGCCGTGCCGAGCAGCTCAATCTGCTGACCAAGCTCGCTTCGCAGGTCGATCCCGAATTCAGGCCGGTTGCGCGCCGGGGCGAGCGCACCAACGCCAGCGGCAGCGTGGACGCGATCGTCGGCTTTGCCAAGATCTCGGGATTCCTGCGCGATAACGAGGTTGGCGCACTCGTCGACAGCAGCGCGCGACCGGGCAGCTTTGGCGATGCGCTCGACATCGCGACTTTCGGCCGCCTGCGCAACGAGACTGCGCGCACGCTCGAAATCGTTCGGCGCCGCTTCGCGACCTACGCCGCGCCGGGAGGAGCGTGGGAGATCCGCGACGTCTCGCAGACCGGCTATCGCCTGGTCGCGCCGATGACGATTATCAGCTCGATGACCCTTGGCACCCTGACCGCCATTCGCGGGCAGGGCGACGCATTGTGGATGCTGGGTATCGTGAGGCGCATGAAGCGCCTCACTGCTGACCGCGCCGAGATCGGGCTGCAAATGATCGCCAACAACCTGGTCGGTGTCGAACTGGCCGAACAAAAACGAGGCGACGCTGACTATTCGGTCGACGGCGAAATCCCCACGGCCAGCAGCCGGCGTTTCTATGGCTTATTCCTCTCTTTGAAAAAACGCGAGAGCGAATCCGCGGTTCAGACCTTGATCGTGCCGGCGGGCGAGTATCAGCCGGGCAAGCACCTGCGGATGAGTGTTGCAAAGACCTCCAATTCCATCGCTTTCGGCCGTCTGCTCGAACAGCAGCCCGAGTGGATCTGGGCGACGGTCGAATCGCTCGATTACACACACCGCAACCAGCACGTCTCGCTGGCGCCTGGTGGTCCGTAGCGCCAATTCGTCACTGCCGCATCTCGAACCGATCGCTGCATGCGGCGCGCAGGATACCTCGGCAGCGCGATTCCGCGTTCATCATTGAATCAGCCTTGAGATTCCACTAGCCAATGCTGCCCGGACGTTACCAGGAGGTCTTCGCGCAGCACCGTTGGGAGGTTCCGGCCGAGTTCAACATTGCGACTGCGGCGTGCGGCCGCTACGCCGCCGATCGCTCCCGATTCGCGATGTATTGGGAGGACGAGGCGGGTGCGACTTCGGCGCTCACCTTCTGGGATCTGCAACAGCGGGCGAACCGCCTTTCCAACGCGCTCGCGGCGCTTGGCGTGGGTCGCGGCGACGCCGTCGCGATCATTCTGCCGCAAAGGCCCGAAACGGCCATCGCCCATATCGCCTGTTATCAAATGGGTGCCGTTGCGGTGCCGCTATCGTTCCTGTTCGGTCCCGACGCGCTGCAATATCGATTGCATAACGCCGAGGCCAAGGTTGCGCTGGTCGATTCCGCGTCGCTGCCTAATCTGGCGCCAATCCGTCACAAACTGCCGCTACTCAGTCATGCCATCGGCGTCGCGGACGCTCGCGAATCGTGGTTGCTGGAATGGGAGACGTTGCTTGCCAAGGCATCGCGGCACTTTTCGCCGGTAGCGACGCAGGCGAACGATCCGGCACTCCTGGTCTACACCAGCGGCACCACCGGCCCGCCCAAAGGCGCGCTCATGCCGCATCGGTGCCTGCTCGGCAACTTGCCGGGCTTTGTCTGCTCGCACGACGGCTTTCCGCACCGAGGCGACCTGTTCTGGTCGCCGGCGGACTGGGCCTGGACGGGCGGACTGATGGATGCGCTCTTGCCCACGCTTTATTTCGGGCTTCCCATCCTTGGTTACCGCGGCCGGTTCGACCCGGAACGCGCATTGGCACTGATCGAAAAGTACCAGGTGCGAAACACGTTCCTGTTTCCGACGGCGCTGAAGATGATGATGAAGACCGTCGCCGAACCCCGAACGCGTTACGACATTCACTTGCGCACCATGATGAGCGCCGGCGAAGCGGTCGGAACGACAGTATTCGCGTGGGCGCAGGAATCGCTTGGTGTCACCATAAACGAAATGTTCGGCCAGACCGAGATGAACTACATCGTCGGCAACTCTCACACACTGTGGCCGGTGAGACCTGGATCGATGGGCTTGCCTTACCCGGGTCATCGCATTGCGGTGATCGATGACGACGGCAATGAGGTCGCACCGGGCGACATCGGCGATGTCGCGATCCACCGCATCGCCCCGGACGGCGTGCCGGACCCGGTGTTCTTCCTCGAATACTTCAAGAACCCTGAAGCCACCGCCAAGAAATTCGATGGCGACTGGAGCCGAACGGGCGATCTCGCCAAGCGCGATGAGGACGGCTATCTCTGGTACCAGGGCCGCGCCGACGATATGTTTAAGGCGGCAGGCTATCGCATCGGCCCGTCGGAAATCGAAAATTGCCTGGTCAAACACCCGGCCATTGCCAACGCCGCCGTCGTGCCGAGCCCGGACGAAACGCGAGGCAATGTGGTCAAAGCGTTCATCGTGCTGGCAGCGGGACATGCGGCCTCTCCAGCGCTGGAAGAAGAGATCCAGCGCCATGTGCGGGCGCATCTCGCGCCGTACGAGTATCCCAAGGAGATCGAGTTTATCGACGCGCTGCCGATGACCACCACCGGCAAGGTTCAACGACGCTTGTTGCGTCAGCGTGAGACAGAGCGCAAGGCGCGAAACGAAACGCCATGACCCCTCGACCGCGGTCGTGCGATTCGCCGCACGATGTATGCCCGCGCCCGGGCCGGGGAGACAAACTATCACGCTACCGTGTCAGCGCTTGTCGCGGCCGGAAAGTCTTTCGAGGAAGCGGCGATGCATCAGGACCCATACGATCGCCGGCGCGACCGTGGGCAAGATCAGCGTCCCGAACTGGTAGCAAAAGGCGATGACCTCGCGCTGCCAGGCGTTGAGCTCGGTTTGTGATGCCACTGCGGGTCCGGCAAGAATGGCGGCGTTCTTCAGGAAATCGGCCACGACGCTGAACGTTTGAAACGGAAGCAGCACCGCGTATCCGATCAACAGCATCCACACTCGATGCGGCTCCTGTGCGGCAAGTATGAGCGCGGCGAGCATCGGCAAGCCGAACGAGAATAACAGCACATTGCTCTCGACCGATAACACCGCTTTCACTCCAGCGGGATTCGCCCCTTGATCGGGTTTGAGCGAGGTGACGAATGTGACCAAGGGGCCCATTTGCTCGACGCTCGTGACCCAGTCGAACGTGCTCCGGGTAATCAGCTCCGCCAGCAGCGCGACGGGCCACACCAAAAGCGGCGCGGCGAGGTACCACACCGCGAACGTCAGCGGCAACCAGGCAACGACACGCAGCACGAATCGCGGCAGAGAATCAGAACCGGCGCGCATCGGCTTCAGGGGGCTATAGCGGGCGCTTCGGGTGTCTCGGCTACCTCGGGTACCTCGGGTGAGACGCGCGGCAAGGTGCGCACCCAGAGCAGCCAGACGATCAGCACATCGAGCATGATGAGGGCCTGCCAGACGTAGAGGTGGGCCCATTCGAAAACGTTGAAATTCCATTGCCCGAGATAGAACAGGCTGATCACGCGGACGATGTTGAGACCCTGGACCGCGACCACGCCGATGGCCAGCCCGGCGAGCTTGCGTTTCCACGGTGCCGGAAAGGCGAGCATTGCGGCAACGAGCACGATCGTCGCCTCGACGCCGTTACAGCCTGCTTCGATCGAAACGGCAAAGCCGTTACTGGTGCTCTGCAGGACCTTCCCCTGAGCCAGGACCTGCGGATCGAACAGCTTGACGATGCCGGCGCTGATCGCCGCCAACCTATTCGTCCACGGAACGACGAACCACGACTGCACCCAGGGTGTGAGCTCAAGTCCGAACAGCGTCGCCTGCAGACCGAGAAACCAGAGAAAGAAACTGACCATGGGGCGCAATTCTACGCAATTCGCACTGCTGCCGCAGTATGGCGCGGGAAAGTCGGGCCCTAATGCGCCGTCGCGTGAGAGTCCGCGCCGCTCCGCGAAACACTCGTAATGCGCGCTTTAAGAGAGCTTTGAGCGCGACAGCGGTGGATTCCGCGCAAAGTAGCGCTTCACGCCGCTGAAAATCGATCCCGCGAATTTTTGCTGATACTTGTCGCTTTTCAGTTTCAGCTCTTCGTCGGGATTGGAGATGAATGCCGTCTCGACCAGTATCGAGGGAATGTCGGGCGCCTTCAGAACCGCGAACCCGGCCTGTTCGACGCTGCCTTTATGCAGCGAGTTCACCGCGCCTATGCCGTCGAGCACCGAGCGGCCGACGCGCAGGCTGTCGTTGATTTGCGCGGTCTGCGACAGATCGAGCAGCGTTCTGGCCAGGAATCGATCCTTCTGGTCCAGATTGACGCCTCCGATCAGGTCGGCGTCGTTTTCGCGTTGCGCGAGCCATCGCGCCGCGGCGCTGGTGGCGCCGTGCTCCGAGAGCGCGAACACAGACGAGCCACGGGCGGTCGGCGTGGTAAACGCGTCGGCGTGGATGGAAATGAAAAGGTCCGCCCGTACCCGGCGCGCCTTTTGCACGCGCACGTTCAATGGGACAAAGTAGTCGTCATCACGCGTCAACATCGCCCGCATGTCGGGCTGAGCGTTGAGCATGGCGACGAGTCTCTTTGCGATCGCCAGCGTGACGTTCTTCTCGTAGGTTCCGCGAGGACCGACCGCGCCCGGGTCCTCACCGCCGTGGCCCGGATCGACCGCGACGACGATCGGCCTTCGAATAGCCGCCCTCGGCTTTAACCCATTGATCGACGAGCCGCGATCCGTGGGGCCGAATTGATCAGGCGGCACAGCGTCGATCGGGCTATCGTGCGTGCTGCCTTGCTCAAAATCGAGCAGCGCCATGAGCGGATCTAGCCGCGTCAGCGGGTACAAGTCGAGTACCACGCGGTGTCCATAGTCCCCGACAGGCTGCAGCGCGAACAATTGCGGATCGACCTCGGTCTTCAATTCGAGCACGAGGCGCACCACGCCCGGCTTGAACCGTGCGACGCGAATGGCCTGGATATACGGATCGTTGGGCTGCACGCGCTGCCCGAGCTGCGCGATCTCGCTGGTCAGCTCGATGTCCTCGAGGTCGAGCACCAGGCGCTCCGGATTCTTCATCGGCAGCATCTGGTGCGATACCGCCGAGGATGATTCGAGTATCAGGCGTGTGTACTCCTGCGCCGGCCACAAGCGCGCGGATGCGATGGTCGCCGCATTCGCGGCTCGGTTCCACCACCAAGGCACCGCCGGCAGGAGCAGCCATTGGCAGACCCGGCGGCGCTCAATCGAAACGCGTGCGATCAGGGGTTCGCGGCAAATGCGGCGAGGCATGCGCTACCGGCGACGCTCGTCGCGTCCAGCGTCAGCACCCGCGCAGTACCGGCGTGCTCGAAGCGCATCTCGATGTCGCCCGCGGGCAGCCATCCGGCGGCACGTTCCGGCCATTCCAGAACACACACCGTGTCCGGACGCAGATATTCGGAGAAGCCCGCTCTGTCCCATTCTTCTGGGTCATTGAAACGATACAAATCAAAGTGATAGAAGTATAAGCTCGAAACGATATAATGTTCAAGCAATGTATAGGTCGGACTCTTGACAGTGCCGGCCCATCCTAGCCGGCGAAGCATCCCCCGCACCAGCGTCGTCTTGCCGGCCCCGAGCTCCCCCGAGAGCGTCAGCAGCATTCCCGGCGCAAGGCCAGGCGCAAGGCGTGCTCCCGCGCGAGCGGTCGCCTCGGCGTCGGGCAAGAGGGTGCAAAGCTCATCTATAATCGGCATCATTTTTTCGCAAAGCGCGCCGCCGCTCCCGCGCTGCGACAAGCGATCCCGCTTTGGACTTTTCAGAACTTGCGCGCGACATCGTGATCTGGGGCCGGGAACTCGGATTCGCCGAGCTCGGCATCGCCGATACCGAACTGTCCGCCGACGAAGCGCGGCTTGGCGCATGGCTCGATGCCGGCCGTCACGGCGAAATGGATTATATGGCACGGCACGGCGCCCGCCGGGCTCGTCCGTCAGAAGTAGTCCCCGGAACGATCCGCGTCATCACTGCGAGGCTCGATTACCTGCCCCGGCGCGCGCGGGATCCAGACGACGTGCTGTCCGATTCGCGCAAGGCCTACATCTCGCGCTATGCGCTCGGCCGTGATTATCACAAGGTCATGCGCCAGCGGCTGCAGCGGCTCGCCGATCGCATCGGCAATGCGATCCGGAACTCAGCCGATAACTCCGTTGAAAGCTCGGCTCACACCTGGCGTTACCGCGTCTTTACCGACAGCGCTCCTGTGCTCGAAGTCGCCTTGGCGGCAAAAGCAGGATTGGGCTGGCGCGGAAAACATACCTTGCTGCTGACGCGCGACGCGGGATCTTTCTTTTTCCTGGGCGAGATCTATACCGATCTGCCATTGCCGGTCACGGCCGCGGTCGGCGCTCACTGCGGAACGTGCCGCGCCTGTCTCGATGTCTGTCCGACGGGAGCGATCGTGGCCCCGTACGAGCTCGACGCGCGACGCTGCATTTCGTACCTGACCATCGAGCTCAAGGGGAGCATTCCCGAGAGCCTTCGCCCGCTGATCGGCAACCGCGTGTATGGATGCGACGATTGCCAGCTCGTTTGCCCGTGGAACAAATACGCGCAGACCAGCGACGAGCCGGATTTCGACGTGCGGCACGGCCTGGACGATGCCGACCTGACTGAGCTCTTCGCGTGGAGCGAGTCCGACTTCAACGTCCGCATGGAAGGCAGCGCGATTCGTCGCATCGGTTTCGAGCGCTGGCTGCGCAATCTTGCGGTCGGACTCGGCAACGCGCAATACAGCGAGCAAATCGTCAACGCGCTCGCGTCGCGCCGCGATGACCCGTCGCAGCAGGTA
>DATNNK010000281.1:0-3612 GCA_035601875.1 Casimicrobiaceae bacterium
CCACAAAACAGCCTTTGACTCGGCAGCGGCTACGATCGACGAACACATCGCTGCGCAATCTACTTTGCCAAAAGCACGCCGATCAAGCTAGACGAAAAATGGCGGCAGCTCGTCGCGGAGTCGCATGCCGCGAGAAAAGTACTCGACGACGCGCTGGCGCCGCTTATCGGCCTATGGCCGGACTTGACTGGACGTAAGCGGAGGCGCTTGGCCGATTGGCCTGAAAAAGCGATGATGATTTATCACCAGAATCTTCATCGTTCTCCCCTTAAGACGTGAAGCGCCTACATGGCAACGCCGCTCGCAAGGTCACTCTATGCGCACGCCGAGGGACGTCAACTGTAGGAAATGACAGGTCGGTCTGACGCCGGACGGCTTGAGCCGATCGGTAGTAGTGCACGGGCGACTCGCGTTTTTCGGGGAGCGCATTGCGCTGCGCGCGCAAAATCCAAGCCGCTCGCGCTGGATTAGCCCCTTAAGGTACTCTCTTGTCTCCGCCGTCCCGGCGGGTAGAAACGCAGCCGCCATGCTCGTCTACATCATTCGCCGCAGCCTACAAGCCGTAGTGGTGATGTTCGTGATGTCGGTGCTGGTGTTTGTCGGCGTGTATGCGATCGGCAATCCGATCGACATCCTCATCAACCCGCAGGCCGACCAGAATGAGCGCGAGCACGCCATCGTCGCGTTGGGGCTCGATCAGCCGCTTTGGACGCAGTACGGCAAATTTCTGCTCGGCGCGCTGCACGGCGACCTCGGCCGCTCGTTCGTTCACAGCACCTCGGCGTTAGGATTGATTCTAGAGCGGATGCCGGCGACTCTGGAATTGGCCATCGTCGCCATGCTGATCGCGATCGTGCTCGGGATCCCGCTCGGCCTCTGGGCCGGCCTCAAGCCGCACTCGCTGGCGGGCCGGTCGATCATGGCCGGATCGATCCTGGGATTCTCGCTGCCGACGTTCTGGGTCGGCTTGATGCTGATCATGGTCTTTTCGGTGATGCTCGGATGGCTGCCGTCGAACGGGCGTGGGCCGACCACGCTGCTGCTCGGCATTCCGGTGAGCTTCACCTCGGTCGAGGGCTGGCGGCATCTGGTCCTGCCGGCGACCAACCTTGCATTGTTCAAGCTGGCGTTGCTGATCCGGCTGACGCGCGCGGGAACGCGCGAGGCGCTGCTTCAGGATTACGTGAAATTCGCCCGTGCCAAGGGCCTTAGCAACGCACGCGTCATCGGCGTACACGTGCTGCGCAATATCCTGATTCCCATCGTCACCGTCATCGGTCTGGAGTTCGGGTCGGTGATCGCCTTTGCCATCGTCACCGAAAGCGTCTTCGCGTGGCCCGGAATGGGCAAGCTGCTGATCGATTCCATCAATCTTCTCGACCGGCCGATCATCGTTGCCTATCTGCTGGTGACCGTGTTCATGTTCATCCTGATCAACCTGCTCGTCGACCTTCTCTATTCGGCGCTCGATCCAAGGGTGCGGCTGACGGAAAGCAAGGGCTGATGGCCAACGAAGAAACGCCGTTCGAGCGCATTGTCGGTGACTTCATCGCCGATCCGGTCGCGGTTTTTGGGCTGGTGCTATTGACCATCATCATGCTCATCGCTGTCTTCGCCCCGCTGATTTCGCCGCAAAACCCGTACGACCTGGCGCAGCTCGACGTCATGGATAGCAGGCTGCCGCCGGGCTCGGCGTCGCCGACCGGTGGCACCTTCTGGCTGGGCACCGACGACCAGGGGCGCGACATGCTGTCGGCGATTTTTTACGGCTTGCGCATCAGCCTCTCCGTGGGCGTGATCGCGACGGTAATCGCGCTCGCGATCGGGCTCGCGCTGGGCCTCGTCGCCGCCTATTTCGGCGGCAGGACCGAGACCATCATCATGCGCATCGCCGACATCCAGCTTTCGTTTCCGGCGATCCTGATCGCGTTGATACTGCTCGCGGTGCTCGGACAGGGAATGTTCAAGATCATCGCCGCGCTGGTGACGGTGCAATGGGCGTACTACGCGCGGACGGTGCGCAGCGCCGCGCTGGTCGAGAAGCGCAAGGAGTATATCGAGGCCGCGCGCTGCTTGGCACTCGCACCGCCGCGCATCGTCTTTCGCCATTTGCTGCCCAATTGCCTGCCGCCGCTCATCGTGGTTGCAACGGTCCAGGTCGCCGCGGCCATCGCGCTGGAAGCGACCTTGTCGTTCCTCGGCCTGGGACTGCCGATCACCGAGCCTTCCCTCGGCCTCTTGATCGCCAACGGCTATCAATATCTTCTTTCCGGCAAATACTGGATCAGCTTTTTCCCCGGTGTCGCCTTGTTGCTGACGATCGTCAGCATCAACCTGGTGGCCGACCAGATGCGCGACGTCCTCAATCCGAGGCTGCAACGATGACACCGGCAGCGGATCCACTGCTCGACGTCGAGGGACTGTGCACCCGCTTCTTTACCAAGGCGGGCGTGGTGAAAGCGGTGCAGGATGTGAGCTTCAGGGTCGGTCGCGGAGAGGTCCTAGGGCTGGTCGGAGAGTCCGGCTCGGGGAAATCCATGACCGGCTATTCGATCATGGGCCTCATCGATCCGCCGGGAAGAGTGGTCGCCGGTCGCATTCTGTTCGACGGGCGCGAACTGTCCTCTTTGCCGCCGGAAGCGATGCGGCGGCTGCGCGGCAACCGCATCGCGATGATATTTCAGGACCCGATGATGACGCTCAACCCCGTGCTGCGCATCGACGCGCAAATGGTCGAGACGATTCGGGCCCACGGCAGGGTGTCGCATTCGGCGGCGCTGGAGCGCTCACGCGAGGCGCTGGTCAAGGTGGGGATCCCGTCGCCGGACGAGCGGCTCAAGGGCTACCCGCATCAGTTTTCCGGAGGCATGCGGCAGCGCGTGGCCATCGCCATCGCGCTCCTGAATGAGCCGGCGCTGATCATCGCCGACGAACCGACCACCGCGCTCGACGTCACGATTCAGGGACAGATCCTGTTCGAGATGCAAAAGCTCTCGCGCGAGACCGGCGCCGCGCTGATCTGGATCACGCACGATCTGTCGGTGATCGCAGGGCTGGCCGATCGCATCTGCGTCATGTATGCGGGCCGCATCGTCGAAGAGGGCACCACCGCCGACGTGCTGACCGCGCCGCGACATCCGTATACGCGAGGCCTGCTCGACTCGGTCCCAGCCAACACACCGCCGCGCGAGCGGCTGCGTCAGATTCCGGGCATGACGCCATCGCTGCTCGAGATCGCGCCGGGCTGCGCATTCAGGTCGCGTTGCCCGCGCGCGCAGGCCGACTGCGAGCAAGACCCCGAAATGCGCCCGTATGGCGCCATCGGCCAGGCGGTGCGATGCTTCCATCCGCTGGAGGGGGCTTGAGCGACAGCCATAGCGAAGGACTGCGCGAAGTACTGCACGAATCGCAGCACATGCCGGGCGCACCGCCGCCGCTGGTCGAGCTGCGACAGGTCTCCAAGCGGTTCGTGAAGGCGCTGGACGCCTCGATGCGCATCGCGAACCTGTTCGGCGCCGGAATGCGCGAGGAAATCGTACGCGCCGTCGATCATGTCGACCTGGCGATCGGCGCACGCGAGGTCGTCGGTCTGGTCGGCGAGTCCGGCTGCGG
>DATNNK010000282.1:0-2403 GCA_035601875.1 Casimicrobiaceae bacterium
AGCGCTCGAACGCTTGCGCGCGTCCCCCGATGTGAGGCTCGCGTGTCAATTGCGGCCGGATATGGATATCGCCGTCGTGCCATTGTTCAGCGCACAAAGCGATACCTCGCCCAGGCTCACGTCTCACAAGCTCCGTCGTTACGACGCCGAAGATATCACCATTAGTTACGACGTGAAGCGGTGTATCCGCGCGGAAGAATGCGTGCGAGGCCTGCCACGGGTGTTCGATCCGAGCCGGCGGGTATGGGTAGACGCCACCCAGGCGAATGCCGGCGAGATTGCGAACACCGTGCAGCGCTGCCCCACGGGAGCGCTGCACTTTCGGCGTACGGACGGAGGTGTCGAGGAGCCGATTCCGCGTCGTAACGAAGTACGGCTCACGCCGGACGGGCCCCTCTACTTTCGGGGCGAGCTCGAGATCCACACTCCGACGGGAATGCTCAAGGAAACCCGGGCCGCGCTCTGCCGCTGCGGCGCGTCGCGCAACAAGCCGTTCTGCGACAACAGTCACCAAGCCATCGCGTTCCGCTCCTCCGATGAATCAGGCATGACGGCGACAGCCGGCGAAACAGAAGGCGGTCTCCTGCGCGTCATGCCTGCGACAAACGGGCCCTGTATCGTCCAAGGATCGCTCACGCTCGTCAGCAACGACGGCCTTACTCGCACCGCATGCGGTCCGAGAGTCGCGTTCTGCCGCTGCGGCCACTCGCGCAACAAGCCGTTCTGTGACCGCTCGCATGTCAAGGCAGGTTTCCGAGACATCGGGGCGACTTTGTCTCCGCGCCCGCAAGGCGTCGTTATCACTCAGGTCGCCGAGCTCAGGATAGCGTCGGGCCGCGCGAAATCGGGCTGACGCCATGCGGCAGCAGGGGAAGAACTTGACCGCATTTGTGCTGGCCGGCGGCGGCAGTCTTGGCGCGGTGCAAGTCGGCATGCTGGCCGCACTCGCTCGGCGGGGCGTCGTTCCCGACCTGATTGTCGGCGCATCGGTGGGCGCGATCAACGCCGCGTATTACGCCGCCGAGCCGGACGAGCGCGGTGTCGAGCGTCTCAAGCGCATCTGGCTCGATCTGCGCAGGACCGATGTTTTCCCGTTTTCGCCGATCGCCAGCATGCTCGGTTTCTTCGGCAAAACCGATCATCTCGTAGCGCCCGGACCGTTGCGTTCCTTGATCGAGTCCGAGCTGCCCTATGAGCGCCTGGAAGACGCACCGCTGCCTTGTTACGTCGTCGCCACCGATGCGCTGGAAGGAACCGAAGTCGTGCTGTCTTCAGGACCGGCCGCGGCCGCCCTTCTCGCCAGCGCCGCGGTCCCCGCCGTGTTCCCGCCGGTGCTGCTCGACGGCCGCTTCCTGCTGGACGGCGGAGTGTCGAATAACACGCCGATTTCGATCGCCGTTGAGATGGGAGCAACGCGCGTCATTGTCCTGCCGACCGGCATTTCCTGCTCGCTGCAGGCGCCCCCGAGTAGCGCCATGGCACTGGCCTTGCACGCCCTGAATCTTCTGATCATGCGCCAGCTCGTCAACGATATCGAACGCTGCGCCAGCGTGGCCAATGTGATCACCGTGCCACCCCTTTGCCCTCTGTCGACGACCAGCTACGACTTCTCGCAATCTGCCGAATTGATTCAGCGCGCCGAGGCAGCGACGAGGCTTTGGCTTCGAACGGATGGCCTGCAACACCTCGGCGCGCCACCCGCGCTGTTGCCGCATCATCACCACGGCTAGCACGATAAATCAGGCATCGCGTCGCGCAGCATCGCGCTCGCAAGCCAGTCGTGGAACGGCGCCCGCGCCGGGCGCGTACCGTGCGCTCGCGGGCATTCATACCTCGCTTCCGTCGATGTTATTCCCACAGGAATAACGTCCCCGCCGTCGGAATACACACGTCGGAATAAGCAGCATCCGCCGGATTGACCGCACCCGTTTGGACGAGGCGGTCGTGCGTCGACGCCGCCTGCAACCTACACGCGCGTGGCGCCCACGAAGTAGGTGCTGGTCGAGAACGCGCGCGTCGCGTCGAACGTCTGCGGCGCGAAGAAGCAGGGACGAAACATTTGCGACTTAACAGCAATTCATCGATCGGAAGGGTGAGTGATGGAATTCAATAGTGCACTGAAAGCGAAGACGCTCGCGTTGGCGATCGCCATCGGCGTGGGCGGCCCGGCAACCGCGGTTCGGGCCGATGAGCTGCAAGATTTGAAAGCACAAATCGAGGCACTGCAGAAAAAAGTCGGCGAGCTGGAAATAAAGCAGGAGACCACGGAGAAAAAGCAGGCGGCGGCCGTTCGGGACAATGTCGTTACCGGCGGGGCAACCAAGGGCTCATTCAAGCTGCCCGGTTCGAATACGTCGGTCACACTGGGCGGGTACGTCAAGCTCGACGCCGTCCTCAGCAATC
>DATNNK010000283.1:0-26401 GCA_035601875.1 Casimicrobiaceae bacterium
GGCGGCGGAGGAATGCTGGAATTGCATTGGCTCGAATTGCCCGCGGGTATCGATACCGAAACGGGACTGTCGAGGTTCACTGCCTGGATTCTGTCGGCGGAGCGCGCGGCGCTTCCGTTTTCATTGCACATTCCGGGCACGGTATTGCGAACGGGTCAAGGCGCGGCACACCGGCGCGCGGCGCTGACCGCACTGGCGCTGTTTCCGCCGGCAGCCGATCGATGATCCGCAGGCAGGCATCGCCGCCTCTCACGCCTGTCCAGGTTGCCTGGCTGGGCGCATTACTGGTATCCGCGCAATGGCCGCTCTGGAGCCACCTCCTGATCTGGAACGCCGTTGCCGGCGCCGCGCTGGTCGTTGCCCGCGTCGCACTGCCGCCAAAGTGGCGCGCCCTGACGGGACATCGACGCTGGCTGTTGCCGCTGTTGGCTCTCGCGGCGGCGCTGGGCATTCGCACCGAGCTCGGCTATTTTCTGGCGCGCGATCCCTGCGTCCAGTTTCTCTACCTGCTGGTCGGCATCAAGTTCATCGAGGCGCGCGATACGCGCGACGGCACGCTCTTGATCTGTCTCGCGCTCTTCCTCTCGCTGACGCAGTTCTTCTATCTCCAGACCATTACCGCGGCGCTATCGGCGGTGCCGGTCCTGCTCGCCCTCGGCGGCACGTTAGCCTCGCTTCGAAGTGGGATAGCCGCCCCTGCCTCCGACTGGCGAGCGCAACTTCGAGCAACGACGCGCCTGATCCTGCAAGGCGTCCCTATTGCCGCGTTGTTATTCCTTATCTTTCCGCGCCTCGCCGGACCGCTCTGGGGCTCGCCGACCGAAGCCGGCGCGCGCTCGGGATTGTCCGACAGCATGCGTCCGGGCTCGATCAGCGAGTTGTCACTCTCCGATGCGGTTGCCTTTCGGGTTGATTTCAACGGTTCGCCGCCGCCTCAGGCGCTACGCTACTGGCGCGGTCCGGTGCTATCCCGCTTCGACGGACTCGAATGGCGCGCGGTGTACAAGCTTCTCCCGGGCAGGTTCGTGTCGCGGCAGGTGAGGCCGATCGAATACACGGTGACGCTCGAACCTCACGGCAAAGCGTGGCTGTTCGCGCTCGAGCATCCGTCAGCGCTGCCACGCTCGCCAACGGGCGATCCTCTCGCGCCGACCAGCAATGAAATCGCCTACCTGACCTACGATCAGCAGCTCGTTGCCAAGGCGGCGGTCGCGCAGGCGATCCGTTATACGCAGCGATCGTCGCTGCGCGACTCGTATCCCGGCACCGATGACAATCCGCGCGAAAGCCTACAACTGCCGCTCAACAATCCGCGCACGATTGCATTCGCCAAGGAGATGCGCCAGGAAGTCAATTCCGACCGAGCTTATATCAACGCGGTGCTCAATTGGTTTCACGATAAGCCGTTCGTGTATACGCTGTCGCCGGGGCCGCCGCTGGTCAGCGATCCGGTCGACGGATTCCTGTTCGACTCCCGGCGCGGATTCTGTGAGCACTATGCCGGCGCATTTACCGTGCTCCTTCGCGCCGCTGGAATACCGGCCCGGGTCGTGACCGGCTATCAGGGCGGAGAGATGAATCCCGACGGAGACTACATGATCGTGCGCCAGTCTGACGCGCACGCGTGGGCCGAGGCGCTGCTCGACGGTCAATGGCAGCGCTTCGATCCAACAGCCGCAGTGGCACCGTCGCGAATCGAGCGCGGCTTGGGCGCCGCACTGCCCGCGGGCGAGCGGGTACCGTATTTCGCCCGATTGGAAATGACCTGGATCAAGAGCCTTCGGCTGAGGTGGGACGCTGTCAACTACCAGTGGCAGCGCGGCGTCGTCGGCTTCAACCTCGAGCGCCAGCGCGACCTGCTGCGCGATTTCGGATTCGAGGGCGCGCGCCCATGGCAAATTGTGGCCGTGTTTGCCGGCGCCGTATTCATCTGGGGCGCTCTACTGCTCGGCGCGGCGCAGCTTCGCCGGTCGCGTGTCGATGCCGAGGTCGACTTGTGGAATGCCCTCTGCCGGAGGCTTGCGCGCGCGGGTCTCGTCCGCGCGCCGGAGGAAGGACCGCTTGCTTACACCCGCCGCGCCGGTAAACGTTGGCCGCAGTGGGCGGGCGTACTCGCGCGCATCGGCGAGCGCTACGCCGCGTTGCACTATGGTCCGAGCGATCCGAAACGCGAGCAGAGGCTAAAGGAGCTAAAAACCGGGATCGAAGCCTTGCCCGGGCCGCGCGCCCTGAACAAAACCTCGCGTTCCGCGAACGTCGCTACAGCACCGCCGGAGACAGTCGAATGAGGGTCGCATGAATCCAGCGAGTGTCGCGCATCACTCGCCGGCGGCGCGGTACGGGTGAATTCGGCGCTACAGCAGCGCCTCACGCGACAGGCCCCGTCGACGCAGGCGCGCGCGCAACTTGTCGAGCGCCTCCGATTGAATCTGACGCACGCGTTCTCGCGTGACGCCGAGCTCGCGCGAAAGCTTTTCCAGCGTGGCCACATCCCTGCCGTTTAGTCCATAGCGCCGCTCGATGACGCATCGCTGGCGCTCGGAGAGCTCGTCGAGCCACTGTCGCACCCAGCCCTCGATCTCCGAGTTATGCAGGATGAGCTCCGGGCTCGGTGCGTCCTCATCGGTCAGCTGATCACCGAGCGAGAGTCCCGCTTCCGAGTCGAACGGTGCGTCCAGCGACGCAATCGTTTCGTTGTAACCCAGAACCTTGCGCACCTGCTCGACCGGCTTGTCGAGCAGGTGCGCAACATCGTCGACGGTTGGCTCGCGCCCTTCGCCGAAAACGCCGTGCGTCTCCAGGTGGCGCAGCGCACGCAGCACGATATTGAGCTCCTTGACCACGTGTGCGGGCAGTCGAACTGTTCGCGACTGATTCATGATCGCGCGTTCGATCGATTGCCTTATCCACCATGTCGCGTAGGTCGTGAAACGAAATCCGCGCTCCGGGTCGAACTTTTCCAGCGCGTGGATCAGACCGAGATTGCCTTCTTCGATCAGATCGGCGAGCGTCAGCCCGCGATTGAGGTAGTGCTTGGCGATGCTCACGACCAGCCGCAGATTGTGCTCGATCATTTTTTGCCGCGCGTCGAAATCGCCGTCGCGATTCGCGCGTGCGTATTCGAGCTCCTGCGCCGGCGTGAGAAGCGGGCTTTGCCCGATTTCGTTCAAGTAGATCTGGGTAATGTCGTTAAGGAAGTCGGCGCCGACGCCGGTCTCGGGCACGTCGAGCGGCAACTCCCGCGTCCGCGTGTCCGGCTCGGTCGCAGCCGGCAGGCGCGCGTCATCGGTCGTCGACTGAGCCCTCATGCGAAGCAGGGGATCGTCGTTACCCGCGGGCTCATCCGGGTGGAAGGAATTTCGCGGGGTCGATGGGCTTGCCGAGGCGACGGATTTCGAAATGAAGCTTGACCTGGTCGGCGTCGGTGTCGCCCATCTCGCCGATCTTCTGTCCCTTGCTGACTTGTTGTCCTTCCTTGACCAGAATCTCCCGGTTGTGCGCGTACGCCGAAAGGTAGGTGTTGTTGTGCTTGACGATGACCAGCTTGCCGTAGCCGCGCAGTCCCGCTCCCGCGTAAACGACTCGACCGGCAGCGCTCGCCAACACCGGTTGACCGGCCTTGCCCGCGATGTCGATGCCTTTGAGATTCGAACCTTCGGAAAATCCCGCGATGACCTTGCCTGACGTGGGCCACGCCCAATCGAGCTTGGCGTCGTCGATCTCGGGCACTCGCGCCGATTCGGGTCGCGAAGTCGGCGGCGTCGCCTTTGCGATAGTGGTCGAAGCCGGCGCGGTGGCGGGCGCCGAAGGCGCGGCGCTCGTCGCCGAAGGCGCAGTGGTCGACGATGAAGGCGCGGTCGCCGCGGGCGGAGCCGCGGCGGACATCGGCTGGCGTTCCAACTGTGCGAGCGCCTGATCCGAGTACGGCAATTTCATCGCCCGCGGCTCGGTCTTGAAGGTCGGCGTGTTGCCGTGGCCCGGCGTCGTCATCAGCACGCGGGTCTCGTTGCTGGGAGCAATGGACGGCGCGGTGACCAACGGCGCGGTTACTACATTTCCGGGGCCGCCACCTGCCTGTCCGGGCGGAGATAACACAAGCACCTGACCGACCCGTATCACGTTCGGGTTTTCGATATTGTTCCACACGGCGAGATCGCGATAGTCGAGGCCGTGATCGAGCGCGATCTGTGCCAGCGTCTCGCCGCGCTTGACAGTGTACAACTGCTGCGGCCGCACTTCCGGCTCGCGCGCTGCCGGCACCGGTGGCGGCGCCGGCGGCGGGTATCCGAATACTGGAGGCGTTCGTTCCTCCACGGGGACCGGTGCTCGCGTCATGCAGCCGACGAGGACGAGCGCGGCGGCAACGGCAACAAGCAAAGCGCGAATGCGGTCGGACGGCGTCATTTGTAAAAGGTCATGCGAGTCCAGGAAGCAGCGGGACGAATCTTACCGCGTCGTAGTCTTGTTCGTAGTTGCCATCGGGCCCCTTGTCGATCACCGTCAGTCGCTGCACGCCACGCAGACCTTCCCGTTGGCTGGCGAGCGGCAGCACCATGCGACCGCCAACGCGTAGGTGCCTTAGCAGGGCGGTGGGCACCTTGGTCGCCGCTGCGGTGATGATGATGCCGTCGACTTCCAGGTCCTCGCCAAGATCGCTCGAGCCGTCGCCATGCTTGATGCGCACGTTTTCGACCTTGAGCGCACGCAGGTTGCGTCGCGCCTTGGCCACCAGCGCCGCGATACGCTCGACCGTGTACACCTCGCTCGCGATGTGCGCCAGCACCGCCGTTTGGTAACCGCAGCCGGTGCCGATTTCAAGCACCTGCGGCAAGTCGCGTCCGGCGCGCAGGAGCTCGGTCATGCGCGCGACCACATAGGGCTGCGAAATGGTCTGTCCCGCGCCGATGGGAAGCGGGCTGTCTTCGTAGGCGCGAATGGCCAGCGCTTCCTCGACGAAGATGTGCCGTGGCACCGCTGCCATGGCCGAGATCACGACCTCGTCGCGGATGCCCTGTTCGCGCAGGCGCTCGACCATCCGCGCACGGGTTCGCGCCGAGGTCATGCCGATGCCGGCGAATTTTTCGACGCCGGCAGTCACGCGTTTGCGTCCGTTTTCACTCGCGCCGAGAGCCACGCCGCGATGCGCGGCATGTCACCGTGATTGGTCAGATCGATCTGCAAGGGGGTCACCGATACGTATCCGCGCTCGATGGCGTCGAAGTCGGTTCCCTCACCCGCGTCGGCGGCCGCACCCGCGGCACCGACCCAGTAGCACGTCTCGCCGCGCGGGGTCTGCGTCTTGATCACCGGCTCTGCCTTGTGCCTCTTCCCCAAGCGCGTGACACGCACGCCCTTCAACTGGCCGTGGGGCACATCGGGAACATTGACGTTGAGCAGCCACGCCCCCGAAGGCTGCCGCCGGTGCCGCTGCAACATATCGACGATCACTCTTGACGCGGTTTCGAAATGCTTGCCGGTCTTGTTGGTCAGCGATACCGCAATCGACGGGAGGCCAAGAAGATAGCCCTCCATCGCGGCGGCGACGGTACCCGAGTAGATCGTGTCGTCACCCATATTCGCGCCGTGGTTGATGCCGGAGATCACCATGTCGGGAAGGTCATCGAGAAGGCCGGTGACCGCGAGGTGAACGCAGTCGGTGGGCGTTCCATTGACGAATAGAAAACCATTGGATGCGCGACGCACGGTCAACGGACGGTCCAGGGTCAGCGAGTTTGACGCGCCGCTGCGGTCGCGTTCCGGCGCGACGACGGTGATCTCTGCATGGGGAGCCAGATCGGCGGCCAGGCGTTCCAGTCCGGTGGAAAAATAGCCGTCGTCGTTGCTGAGAAGGATACGCATCGCTTGGAAGTGGCTGTCCCGGGCGGCGAAAAGAAATACGTCGCGCGAGCACCATTATAAGCGTCGGCGCGCAGTTGGGCAGGCCCAGCGCGCGCCTCTTGTAAGTGCGAAAGCGTGAGTCCCGCGACGCCGAAGGGCGCCGGCCCCGTGCCACGATCAAGTGGCACGTTCGAAATCGAGACCGCGCACGAACACGCGTGCGCGGTGATGAATTCGACTCTAGCAGACGCCCTTGTAGGTCACACCCATGGATCGCGCTCGCTGATCACTTCGCCATCATCGCTTTCATTCGCCGGTCCATTTCGTCGGGCGCCACGTCCTCGGTGTGAGTCGCGATCGTCCATATGTGCCCTGCCGGATCGGTGAGTGTCCCGCTGCGGTCGCCGTAAAACTGGTCCTTGATCGGATGCTTGACCGTGCCTCCGGCGGCGAGTGCCTTGGCGAACCGCGCGTCGACATCCGGGACGTAAAACAGCAGCGTGATCGGCGTTCCGCCGAGAGACTGTGGGCCGTCGTGGCCCATCTCGGACGACTCGTCCGCGAGCATCACTATGCCGTCGCCGATCTTGATCTCGGCGTGCCCGATCTTGCCGCCGGGTGCGGGAAACCGCATTACTTCCGTAGCGCCGAAGGCTTTTTTATAGAAGTCGATCGCGCGAGCAGCGTCGCGCACGATGAGATACGGCGTGACGCCTGCGTAACCGGCGGGAATCGCTTGGACCATGGAACATCTCCTCGTTGGGTAGAAAAAACGCAGGCGCGCGACGGCGCGCTGCGCGATCGAGGCGCGCTCGGACTTCAGCGCGGCCTAAGAACCGGCACTTCGCCTGTGCGCACGCGTGGCCAGTGCGCTTGCGCTCCGGGGTATACGCTTAGTTGCCATCAGTCACCATTTCTCGTTGTTACGGACCAGACCGACGGCAATGCCTTCGATCGCGAACGCGGTCGTCGTGGGGTCGACGACGATCGGCGCGAACTTCGCGTTCTCGGCCAAAAGCACGATGTTGTGTCCGCGCCGTTTGAAGCGCTTGACCGTCACCTCGTCGTCCAGGCGCGCTACGACGATTTGTCCCGAATGCGCGTCGCTCGTCTGATGCACCGCGAGCAGGTCGCTATCGAGGATGCCGACGTCCTGCATGCTAGTGCCGCGCACCCGCAACAAATAGTCCGCTCGCGGCGCGAAGAGTCCCGGATCGACACGGAAATACCCTTCGACATGCTCGGCAGCGAGTATCGGACTGCCGGCCGCGACACGACCGACGAGAGGCAGCGTGCCCTGCACCGGCCCACCCGGAACATCCTTGACTCTCAGCCCGCGTGAGGCGCCGGGCACCAGCTCTATCGCGCCTTTTTTCGCCAGCGCCTGTAAATGGTCTTCCGCCGAGCTGGAGGTAGAAAATCCCAGGCCGGAGGCGATCTCGGCGCGCGTTGGAGGCATCCCACGAGCCTCCATGAAGCCTCGAATCCAATCGAGGATTTGCCGCTGGCGCGGCGTTAGTCGCGCCGGCAATGGGTTCGCATCATCCGCCGTGCGTCGCAGAAAAGTCCCTTTCTTGGCATAGGCGCCATGAGCGCGATTGGGGCGAGGGAGCATCCAAGGTACCCATTAAACGTACGGTAGTGATTATAACCAGCGCGCCATGCGTGTCAAGCGCGCAGTGCGCGCGCATCTAAGGAAAACGCCAAACCCGAACAGCGCTCGGTTCGGAAGGCACGACGATCCGTGGCGCGTTTTGCAATCGCCCGGCAATGTCATATCACGGACGGCGCATCGCGCCGCCTCACCCGCTGTTGCGCAAGCCCGCGGCGAGCCCGTTGATCGTCAGATGTATTCCGCGCTTGGTGAGCTCATCGGTCTGGCCCGCGCGATAGCGACGCAACAGCTCGACTTGGAGGTGATTGAGCGGATCGAGATAGGGGAAGCGATCTCGAATGCTTCGCGCCAGCGTCGGGTTGTCGTAAAGGAGCGTCGCCTGGCCGGTGATCGCGTGCACCAGTTCGATGGTCCGCCGATGTTCCACGGCAATGCTCGAAAAAACCTTGTCCCGCGTCGCGCCGTCCGGAACAAGATCGGCGTAGCGCGACGCGACGGCAAGGTCGGTCTTGGCCAGCACCATCGCCATGTTCGACATGACGCTCTTGAAAAACGGCCAGCGCGCGTACATTTCGGAAAGCAATGACAATCCCGCGCGACCGGTCGCGAGCCAGGCGTCGACTGCGCTACCGAAGCCGTACCAACCCGGCAGCATCAAGCGGCATTGTCCCCAGCTGAACACCCAGGGTATGGCCCGCAAATCCTCGATCTCCGACGACGCGGTGCGCGACGCCGGCCGGCTGCCGATATTGAGCTCGGCGATCTCGGCGATCGGTGTCGCGGCGCGGAAATAAGCGATGAATTCGGGCGTGTCATAGACCAGCGCGCGATAGGCAAGAAGCGCGTGCGCGGCAAGCTCGGTCATGGCTGCGTAGTACGCTTGCGCACGATCGCCGATTTGCTCGGTATCGAGCAGGCTCGCTTCCAGCGTCGCAGCGACCAGCGTTTCGAGATTGCGGCGGCCGAGGTCGGGATCCGAATATTTGCTGGCGATGATTTCGCCCTGCTCGGTGATGCGCAGTCCGCCGGTGACGCTACCCGAGGGCTGGGCCAGGATCGCATCGTAGCTCGGGCCGCCGCCGCGTCCCACCGTTCCTCCGCGGCCGTGAAACAAGCGTAGCTTGACGCGCGAGTCGCGAAACGCGCCGACCAGCGCCAGCTCGGCGCGATAAAGGGCCCAGTTGGCGGCGAGGTAGCCGCCGTCCTTGTTGCTGTCCGAATAGCCGAGCATCACTTCCTGCCAGTCGCCGCGTCCCGCCAGCCACGCGCGATAGCACGGCAAGGCAAACGCGGCACGCATGACGTCGGCCGAACGCTCCAGATCGTCGATCGTCTCGAACAAGGGACTGATGTTGAGCGCCAGCGTCTCGCCGCGCAGAAGCCCGGCTTCCTTCAGCAGAACGCCGACCTCGAGCAGATCGCTGACCGAGGCACATTTGGAGATGACGTAATTGGGCAGCGCCACCGCGCCGAAGCGCGCGTGAATGTCCGCCGCCGCACGCAGGATCGCGAGCTCGGATGCGGTGCGCGGCGAATATTCCAAGTGCGGCGAAAACAACAGGCGCGGCCCGCCGAGCTCATTCACCAGCAACGCGACGCGTTCTGCCTCGGCGAGCGTCGCGTAGTCGTCGGCGACGCCGGCACGTGCGAGAAGCTCGCCGACCACCTGTTCGTGTATGTCGGCGTTCTGACGCAGATCGAGCACGGCGAGGTGAAATCCGAACACCTCGACGGCGCGGATCAGCGGATCGAGCCGGCCGGGGGAAATGAGCTGCGCGCCGTGCGTGGCGAGCGAGGTCCGAATGATCGACAGATCGGCCACCAGCTCCGCCGACGTCGCGTATGGCTCGAGCTCGGCCTTGGGCGTGCGTGGCGGAACATACTGAGCAAGCGAGCGCGCCGTCGCGGCGATACGTGCGTAGACGCCGATCAGGGCCTGCCGATAGGGCTCGTCCCTGCGGTGCGGATTGATGTCGTGTCCCGCATGCGCCAGCGCCAGCAGCTGTGCGGTCGGCGTCACCAGTTGCGTGGACAGCGATAGCTCGGCGCCGAGACGGTGCACTTCGTCGAGGTAGTGTTCGAAGGCCACGCAGGCCTGCGCTCGAATCGCATGCTGCAGTGTCTCGGCAACCACGTTGGGATTGCCGTCGCGATCGCCCCCGATCCAGGAGCCCAGACGCAGGAACGGCGGCAGATGCAGCTCAGCGGTTGCCCCAAGGCGCTGTCGCAGACTTCGCTCCAGCACGGCGTAGAGCTTGGGAACCTCGGCCAGAAATGTGTAGCGGTAATACGCGAGCCCATTCTCGATCTCGTCGAAGACTCGCAGCTTGGACAGTCGCAGCATCGACGTCTGCCAGAGTCCCAGCACTTCGCGATAGAGCCCGGTGTCCAAGCCCTCCGATTCGTCTGGCGTCAGAACGACGCGGTCACGCCACTGCAGCAGGCGCGCGATCTCGCGCTCGCTATCCAGAATGCTCTTCCGCTGTACCTCGGTGGGATGTGCGGTCAGCACCGGGCTCACCAGCGCATCGTCGAACCAGCGCGCGAGCGCGTCGCCACCGATCCGCGCCTGCGCAACCCGCTCGAGCGCGTGCAGGAGACTGCCGATGTGTGGCGCGGAGCCCGCCAACGCGTGGGCGCGGCGGCGCCGGTTCTGATGGACGTCCTCGGCGATGTTGACCAGATGCGAGAAATACGAAAACGCCCGGACGACGTCGAGCGCTTGGGCGATCGGAAGCTCGTTGAGCAGCGTATCGAGCTCGCGCTTGACGGCGGGGGCATGCTCCGCTCCCGCACGCCGAAACGCGATGGCGGTCTGGCGGATCGCTTCGATGCACGCGAAGCCCTGCTCGCCTGTCTGCGCGCGCAATACGTCGCCCAGAATGCGGCCGAGAAGGCGCGTATCTTCCTTGAGGGGAAGGTCTTTATCGGTCGCGGTGTCCATGGCTGAAAGTGCTGGTACTTGGTTGGCAACTGAATTGGCAGCTGAATTTGGCAGCTGCGTTGCATTCGATTGTAGCGAGTTTGCGCAAACTCGCCGCGAGCGATTGTGCTTGCACCGGCGCGGTGCACTATTGCCCCGTAAAAGTTCGCTTGATCTCCTGAGCCAACCTCCACACTGCGGACGCGTACAAGCGGCTCCGGTTATACCGCGTCAGCACGTACCAGTTGTCGAACACCATCCAATAGCTGGGCTCGCCCTCCTCTTCTAGCATCAGGACGGCCACCGAGTCAGCCCCTGGCGATTCGGGAATGCCGGGGGCAGGTTCACGAATGCTCGTGGCCGATTCACGAATGCCGGTGGCATTGACGCCGTCACGCTGCCACGATTCCAGCGTCCGCCTGTCGGAGATGCCGCCATCGAGCATGCGTTCGACCTCGTCCCGCTTGTCGACATCGATGCTCGCCGGCTTCATGACGGATTCGCCTGTTTGCCAACCATGCCGCGCCAGATAGTTGGCGACGCTGCCAACGGCGTCGTCGACGTCAGCTGCCAGATCGATCTTTCCATCGTTATCGTAGTCGACGGCGTAATCGCGCAGGCTGCTCGGCATGAATTGCGGCAGCCCTTGCGCGCCGGCGTACGACCCTTTGGGCGCCAGTGGAGAAATCTTCTGTTCACGCGCCTGCAACAGGAACTGCTTGAGCTCATTGCGAAAATACTCGGCGCGCCGCGGATAGTCGAACGCGAGCGTCGTCAAGGCGTCGGCTACCCGGTAGGAACCGGCATTGCGGCCGTAAAACGTCTCGACTCCGATGATAGCGACCACAATTTCGGCGGGCACTCCGAATTCGTTCTCCGCACGCTCGAGCGTCGCCGCGTTCGCGCGCCAGAACGCAACGCCACCGTCGATCCGCGAGGCGTTCAGAAACTGCGGCGCATATTGGTACCATTTCGGCGGCTCAAGCACCGGCCGCGACATCGCGTTGATGACCGATTGCTGATAGCGCACCTTGCCAAAGAAGCGCCGCAGCGCGCGTGCGTCAAAGCCGTAATCGGCGACCATCTCGTCGATGAAGGGACTAACGTCAGGACGATCGGCATAGCTCTGCGGAACCGTCGCCGGCGCCGCAAGTGCAGCTGACGCGGCAAGGAATGCGGCAAGCGTGATCGCGCGCATTACCGCTCGCGCGCGCATCGCCTGTTGCGCAATCGTCGTCATGGGCGGCGAATGTTATCATCCGGCCCGCCCACGCTGAGCGGCGTTCGGTTGCTCGATCGCGCTCAGTTGAATTTTCGCTCTTCATCGATGCTCTACCCAACTTTCCGCCCGCTGCTGTTCAAGTTCGACCCGGAGACGGCGCACGAGCTCGCGTTTGCGGCGCTCGACCTGGCAACGGCGCTTGGCGTCGCGCAGAGATTCGCGCCGCATGCCGCCGCCTCGCCGGTCAAGGTAATGGGACTCTCGTTTCCGAATCGTGTCGGGCTTGCCGCGGGCCTAGACAAGAACGCCGCTCATATCGACGGCCTGGCGACATTCGGCTTCGGTTTCATCGAATGCGGCACCGTGACCCCTCGAGCGCAGCCTGGCAATCCCAAGCCGCGGATGTTTCGCGTGCCAGGCGCCGGAGCCCTGATCAACCGCCTCGGGTTTAATAACCACGGCGTCGATCAATTCCTCGCCAACGTTATTCGGTCGCGTTTTGGGAGACCAGGATCGGGTGCCGGGATTCTGGGACTCAACATCGGCAAGAATTCCGATACGCCAAACAACCTCGCCGTGAACGATTACCTCACCTGCCTGCGGGCGGTGTACCCCTACGCGAGCTACGTTACCGTAAACATATCGTCGCCCAACACTCAAGGATTGCGCGAGCTGCAAATAGGTGCTGCGCTGGAGAACCTTCTGACGACGCTCAAAGCGGAGCAGACGAAGCTCGCGCAAAGACATCGAAAATACACACCGCTGGTCGTGAAGATCGGTCCGGATCTCTCCAAGAACGAGATTCTGCTGATCGCGGCGATGCTGATACACCACAGAATCGACGGTGTGATTGCGACCAATACCACCGTCGACCATCGCAGCATTGCCGGTCAACCGCACGCCGAAGAAGAGGGTGGCCTATCCGGGCGACCGCTCAGAAGCAAGGCAACGGCGGTGATCCGGGTTCTTGCCAAGGCGCTTGATGGGTCGCTGCCGATCATCGGCGTCGGCGGCATCATGTCAGGCGCGGACGCGAAAGAGAAGATTGCCGCCGGCGCCGCGCTGGTGCAGATCTATACAGGTCTCATTTACAAGGGGCCTGCGCTCGTCGCCGAGATCGCCGAAGCCCTCGCGTCCGCACCGCCGTAGCGCTGCGAGCAGCGAGCTTACAAGGAGCCGGAAAGAAGCCGAGGCAGGAGTGGTGTCAGGCGGCTTGCGGCGCCGGTGTAACGTCGCTGCCGAACTTCTCTTCCAGCTTCGCTATCATGCTGACGAAAGCGCGATCGACCAGGGGCGCGGCTTCGACCAATCGCGCGCGGTCGGTGCGGAATCGCTCGGCCAGCTCGTCTGCGGTGAGCGACACCGCCTTCTGACCTTGGCGGTTGGTAAACAGGTAGGTCCCGCGCAACGGACTGACCCACGCCAGCTTGGCAAAGGCGAGGTGACCGTCTTCGCCCTCGAATTCGACCCACATCCCCCGCTCAAGGCTCGCCGCGACTTCGGCGAAGCGATCCTGGACCGGCTCCGGCACGGGTTCCGGTTCCGGCGCCTGCGGCGCTGGCGTCATCGCCTCTGCCAGTGCACGGGCCTTGTTTGCCGTCTCGATATCGCCCTTGGCGGTCGCCTGTTCGGCGGCCGCGGTTGCCGCTTCGGCTACCGCCACCGTCGGCAGCGGAGTCGACGCCAGGCTGGGCTTGACCGCCGCGGCATGCGCTTCCACCAGGTTCGACATGAAGGTTTCGCGCTCGCCCGGCTCCCAGGTCACGTTGTGGAGACCGCCATGAAGCTGCTTCAGCAGGTTGCGAAGCATCGCCACCAGCCTCCTGCGGTCTTCGGTCTGTCGTTTGGGCTGAACGCTCCATACCAGATCGTCGAGCGTCGCAAGCGCCGAGTTCCAGGCCTCGCTCTCCTCTCCCTGGTTGAGATGAACCTGGGTAAGGGTGTTGAGCCATTTCTCGCGCAGAAAGGATGCCAGGAAGTTCGGTGCCGGGAATTCGCGCAGGCGCCGCTCGATTTCCGACCGGGCGACCAACTGCGCGATTTCATGATGGTCGCGCTGATTGATTTCGTCGGCGGTCGACTGGATGGTGACCTCGGCAGCTCTCTCCTCGTCGGCGAGAAAGGCTTCCAGGTCTTTTCGCAGCTCGTCGAACAAGCCGACGTCGTCAGTGAAGTCGTCGAGGACACGATGAACGATTTGTTCGATCTTGCGATACAGAGGGTCGTCCTGACCCATCGTCGGCGACCAACCGATGCCGGCGTCCGCCAGCGCGTTGACCAGCAGTCGCGACGGATGCGATTTCTTGGAGAAGAAGGCGCCGTCGAGCATCGCCGCCTTCAGCACCGGTATCTGCAAGCGGCCGACCAGCGCCTTGATGCTGTCCGGAAGGTCCCGCGTCTCGAAAATGAAATCGAACAGCATCGCCACCAGCTCGATGGTCATCGCCTCGAGCTGGTTGGCGCGTTCGCCGAGCGGCGACTCCTGTATATCGCGCAGGACATTGTGCATGTCCTGCTGGAGTCCGGTGACATGCAAGGGCACGCCGCCAAAATCGAACCCCGTCTCGCCATGCTGCAGGCGGCCCAGCGCATCGGCCAGTTCGGGCGTGATCAGAATGCGCTGGCCGCCCATCTGGCCCAGGGAGCCCATTTGTGCACCGGCACCGCCGCCGGCGGCAAAGCCGAAAGCGCCGGCCGGAAAACCCATGCTTATCGAGGGCGGCCCGGCGCCGTCCAGCGACGGCACCTGGATGCCTCCCGGCGGCAAGCCGGCGGGCATTTTCGCCGCCGCGGACCGCATCGCCATGTTCGCATTGACCAAGCGCTGCAGCAGCGCCATCAGATCGATCTCGGGGGCCGGCACCGCCTCCTGCTCGCCCTTGCCGTCGCCATGCGCGCGGTCGGCCGCGTGCGAGCGGTCGGCCGCTTGCGAGCGGATGATCGCCGCCCGATGCTTGGGCAAAATCTGCAGGCCTTCGATGTGGCGATTCAGATCCGCATAAATCGCGTTGATATCGCCGAGCGAGGTCTGGTTGAGCTCCTTCAGGATGGCCAGCTTAATGCGCTCGTCGCCGCCGATGCCATGAAGCGCCTGGGCGAAAGCCTCGACGATGGTGGTCGGGGCAAGCGGATTGGCGGCGGTTTCCAGGTCGGGCCGGCCGAGCAGGTAGCCGATGCCTCGATTGAGCTCCCGCAGCTCGGTCTCGCACTGGTTCTCCACCACCCGGATGATGTTGCTGGAAAGAACCGATTCGTCCATGGCGGTGGTGTCGACCAGCGTCAGCTTGTTGACCTCGACCTCCGAAAAATGCCCCTTGGCCTGGCTCCTGCCGGCGATGCGCTCGTCGACCAGCTTGCGCAGATTGCGCTCGAAATCCACCATCAGGGTGTTGCGCTGCTTGATCAGGACGGCGCGCGAATCGAGGCAAAGCGTCTGCTCTTCGCGGACACCGGAACGTTCGGCGCGTGCCATGAGCAGATCGCCGACCCGGTCGAGCAGGGATGTAAACGACAACAGCAGCCGATGAATGGCCAAGTCCCGGCAATCGCCGAGAATTCTGGCCAGATCTTGCGGCACCTGACGACGGACGGTCCGTTCGCCGGAAGTAGTTGTCGCGGTCACCCTGCCCTTTTGGATGTCGGTTGGGGAAAAGCGTGGCGCGGATTGCGCCACCTCGGTCTTCCCCAAAGCGTTCGCCGAAGGCCCGCTTCGAGCGCACTAATCGGCAAGTTACTGTATCACGCGCGCCTAGAGGCGCCAACGTGAAAAATCACCTCTTATCCGCGCGAAAGCTCCGCCCAGGCCTTTTCCAGGCGTTTGTATGACACCGGCTGGGGCGTCCTGAGTTCTTGGGCGAAAAGCGATACCTTGAGTTCTTCGATTTGCCAGCGAAAGGCCTCCAGGGCAGGCTCTTCCTTGCGCGCTGCGGCGTTGGCGGCGCGGCGCTGCGCATATCGTTGCCAGAGCTCTGCGACCGCTTGTGAATGTTTGGCGTCGCGTGCCGGGTTTTCAGCATATTTCGCCAACCGACGCTCGAGCGCTTGCAGATACCGCGGCAGATGCGCGAGCTGGGGCCAGGGTGTCTCGGAAAAGAATGCGGGATGGAGCAAGGCATCGCGTTGCGCGCGCAGGTCCGCGGCGAGGCGAGCCTGGGATCCGGGCAAGGCGCCAATCCGCTGTGAGAGGGTGTGGTATTCAACCGCGATCGCGGCAAGCAAGCGGAACGCGCTCTCGGCGACCGCGGGCAGTCGCACCCTTGCGCGCTTGACCTGCTCGGCATACGCGCCTTCGGATCGGGGCAGCGGGTCCTCACCAATGAAAGCGCGGTCGCAGATCGCGGCCACGACATCGCCAAGCAAGGCGTCGGTCGGGATGGCGGGCTTCAGCATCAGGGCGGTTTGGGTGAAACCCGGCGGATGCTTCTCCAGCCGCCGCAGGACATCCTTGAACTGCCGCCCGAGCAGATGCAGAAGGGCGAGACGGGTCGACGCATCGGCCGCGCTCTTGGTATCGAGGAGCTTCAGCGAAACACTTTCGCCCTGGTCGACGAGCGCCGGGTAGCCGGTGAGCTTCCTGCCTTCCCGTTCGATGACCAGCGATTCCGGCAGATCGCCGAAGTCCCAGGTCTTGATGTCCGCGCGCTCGAACGCCAGACCGGCGGCGGAAAAGGTCAATTGCGCCGCTTCGCCGAGTTGGGCCTTGAGCGCGGGAAGATCGCGACCGCTGCCGAGCTCGCGGCCATTGGCGTCGATCACGCAGACGTTGACGCGAAGATGCGCCGGCACCTCCGATCCCTCCCACACATCGATCGGCATGGCAGTCCCGAGGCGCTCGGCGCAAAAGACGCGCAAGGCATCGCTCATCTCGCGCGGCCCCTCCGCCGCCTCGCTGGAATGTGATGATCGCATCGCCCCATCGCGTCGTTGCGCCTCGAGAAATCCAGTGACGACTTCGGCTAGCGGCGTCAGCCGTTGCCGCCAGGCTTTGGGCAATGCCTTCAGGTACCAGGTCACCTTTTCGCGGATCACTCCCGGGACCAGCCATGACAGCCGTGCCGCATCGACCTGGTTGAGAAGCGCAAGCGGTACGGTCAGCGTCAGACCATCGAGCGGATGCCCCGGTGCGAAGCGGTATTTAAGCGGTAACCGGATGCCTGCCATCTCGAGGAACTCGGGATATTGCGCCTCGGTCACCCCCGAGGCGCCGTGACGCATCAGCTCCTCGCGCGTCATGAACAACAAGCGCGGATGGTCGCGCTCCGCGTCGCGGCGCCAGCGCTCGAACGAGGCCGCCGACCAGACCTCGGCAGGAACTCGCTCGGCGTAGAACGCGTAAATGGACTCGTCGTCGACCAGCACGTCCTGGCGGCGCGCCTTGTGCTCGAGCTCGGCAATACTTTCCACCAGTTGCCGGTTGTGGAGGAAAAATGGAGCCTTGGTTGCCAACTCACCGGCGACCAGGCCCTCGCGCAGGAAAACTTCGCGCGCGGTCGCAGGGTCGACCGCCCCAAAGGAAATGCGCCGCCGCGGCACCAGCGTGAGCCCGTAAAGTGCGACCCGCTCGGCGCCGACCACTTCGCCCCGCGTCGCATCCCAATGGGGATCGAAATAGGTCTTGTCGACCCGGGCCCCGGCAACTTCCTCGATCCAGTCGGCATCGATGGCGGCCGCGCAGCGCGCGTAAAGCCGCGTGGTCTCGGTCAACTCGGCAGCAAGCACCCATTTCGGTGGTTTTTTTGCGATGCCTGAGCCTGGGTGCAAGAAGAACTTGATCCCTCGCGCACCGAGATACTGCCCATCGCTCGAGGTCGCGTTGTCGGCTTTGACGCCGATGTTCGACAGCAAGCCCGCGAGCAGCGCGCGATGGATCACCGCGTAGCGCGCGGCGTCGACGGCGGCAGGCAGTTTTTCGCTCCATGTCCAGCCGAGCTCGGCGACTTGCTCGGCAAGCTGCCGGTGCAGATCGCGCCATTCGCGCAGCCGCAAATAGGACACGAAATGCGACCGGCAGTGCTCGACCAAGCGGCGATGCGGCAACTTGTCGGCAAGTGCATCGGTAAAGAATTGCCACAGCGCGATCAGGCTCAAAAAATCGGAGCGCTCGTCGCGAAAGCGCAAATGCGCCTGATCGGCCGCCTGCCGCTTGTCCATGGGCCGATCGCGCGGATCGGGTACCGCCATGGCGCTGGCGATGACCAGCATTTCGGCGAGGCAGCCGGCGTCCTTCGCGGCAAGTATGATACGGCCGATTCGCGGATCGACCGGCAGTTTCGCCAGTTCGCGTCCCAACGGGGTCAGAGCGCGTTGAATGTCGACGGCGCCGAGCTCTTGCAACAGCTGATAGCCGTCGGCTATGGCGCGCGGACTCGGCGGTTCCGGGAACGGAAACGAAGCGACATCGCCCAGATCGAGCGACGCCATGCGCAGTATCACCGCGGCAAGCGACGAACGCAGAATCTCAGGCTCGGTGTATCGAGGACGGGCGCTGAAATCAGCAGCATCGTAGAGACGCACGCATACTCCGGCGGCGACGCGGCCGCAGCGTCCGCCGCGCTGATTGGCGGCCGCCTGCGAGACCTTTTCGATCTGCAGCAGCGTCACCTTGTTGCGCAGCGAGTAACGCTTGATCCGCGCGAGGCCCGAATCGACCACGTAGCGGATGCCGGGCACGGTGAGAGACGTTTCGGCGACGTTGGTGGCAAGAACGATGCGGCGCCCGCGGCTCGGCGCGAACACCTGTTGCTGCTGCTCCACCGACAGCCGCGCAAACAGCGGCAGGATCTCCATCGAAGAAGCGTATGGCCGCCGCGCGAGGCTTCGCGACAAGAGCTCCGCCGTCTCACGGATTTCGCGCTCGCCGGGAAGGAACACCAGCATGTCGCCCGGAGCTTCGCGCCACAGGTCCTCCGCGGTCGCGACGATGGCCTCTTCGAGCGCTTCCTCGTCGTCGGCTTCGTTTTCGCCGGCCGGGTCCTCGCCTGCACCCAACGGACGGTAGCGAATCTCGACCGGGAACATGCGTCCCTCGACGTCGATCACCGGCGCGCTCGTCGTTCCGTCACCGAAATGGCGGGCGAAGCGGTCCGCATCGAGCGTCGCCGAGGTGATGATCAGCTTGAGCTCGGGCCGCCGCGGCAGCAACTGCTTCAAGTAACCCAGCAGAAAATCGACGTTGAGGCTGCGCTCGTGCGCTTCGTCGATGATGATCGTGTCGTAGGCGGCCAGCATGCGATCAGACTGGGTCTCGGCCAGGAGGATGCCGTCGGTCATCAATTTGATATACGCGTCGGGACGCGTCTGGTCGCTGAAGCGCACCTTGTAGCCGACGATCTCTCCCAGCGGCGTGGCCAGCTCCTGCGCGATCCGGGTCGCGACGCTGCGCGCGGCGATGCGTCGCGGCTGCGTATGCCCGATCAGCCCGCGGATGCCGCGCCCGTGCTCGAGGCAGATCTTGGGCAGCTGCGTGGTCTTGCCGGAGCCGGTTTCACCGCAGACGATGATTGTTTGATGCGCGCGCATTGCGGCGGCGATGTCGTCGCGCCGCGCCGACACCGGGAGCTCCGGCGGGTAAACGATTCGCGGGATGCGTGCCGCGCGGCGCGACGCGCGGTCGCGCGAAGCCGCAACCGCGCGAGCAACGCGCTCGATCTCGGCCGGCGGCACACCGGCTCTTCGCAATCGCTCGATGCTCCGCGCCAGCGGAACATGGTCGGCAGCCATGCCCTCGCGCAGCTCGGCGAGCATCTGCTCAAGACGGTCAACGGTGGCGTGGGAGCGCATGGTAGAAGATCGTTCGGGGCGGCATTTTATCGCGACCCGGCGAGCCCGGGTTATGATGGTTATCTTTCCTTTGGTACGGAGCCACGGCCATGCTGCGCTTAGCTTTGCTGACCCTTGCTTTGACGACGCTTGGCCTTGGAGCGCTCGACGCCAAGACGCTGCGTTGGGCCGGGCGCGGCGACATGCAGACCACCGATCCGCACTCGCAGAACGAGAACCTGACCAACAACATCAATATCCTGGTCTACGAGCCGCTGCTGGTTCGGAGCAAGACCCTTGAGCTGTTACCTGCGCTGGCCGACTCGTGGCAGCAGCTCAGCCCGACGACGTGGCGATTCCACCTGCGCCCGGGCGTCAAGTTTCACGACGGCTCGCCGTTTACCGCCGACGATGTCGTGTTCTCGTTCGAACGCGCCCGCGCCGACAGCTCGCAGCTCCGCGTGTACGCCAATGCATCCGGTATTCCCAACAAGGTCGACGAGCTGACGGTCGATTTCACGACCAGCGGCCCGAACCCGATCGAGCTCGAGCACATCAACACCATCAACATCATGAGCCGCGCGTGGTGCGAAAAAAATCGCGCGACCAAGCCGCAGAACTACACCCAAAAAGAGGACATGATCACCGCGCACCAGGCCAACGGCACCGGCCCGTACATGCTCAAGTCGCGCGAGCCGGACATCAAGACGGTGCTGACCAAGAATCCGAACTGGTGGGGCATCAAGGAAGGCCGATTCGAAGGCAACGCCGACGAGGTGATCTACCTGCCCATCGTCTCCGATGCGACCCGGGTCGCGGCGCTAATCTCCGGAGAAGTCGATCTTATCAACGATCCGCCGCCGCAGGACGTGCCGCGATTGAAGCAAGACCCGAACATCAAGGTGCTCGAGGGATCCGAGAACCGCATCGTATTCATCGGCATGGATCAGAAACGCGACGAGCTCCTGTATTCGAGCGTCAAGGGCAAGAACCCGTTCAAGGACAAGCGCGTGCGGCAGGCACTGTACCAGGCGATCGACATCGACGCCATCAAGGCCAACACCATGCGCGGTCTTTCGCAGCCGTCAGGCGCGCTGTTGTCGGCGCCGGCGCAGACGACTCCGGAGCTCGAGAAACGGCTTCCCTTCGATCGCGTTAAGGCCAAGCAGCTGATGAGCGAAGCGGGATACGGCGACGGGTTCGAGGTGACGCTCGACTGCCCGAACAATCGGTACATCAACGACGAGAAGATCTGTCAGGCGCTGGCCGCGATGTGGGCCCAGATCGGGATCAAGGTCAGCGTCAATGCGATGCCGCGCGCGAACTATTTTCCCAAGCTGGAGAAGACCGATACCAGCATGTACATGCTCGGCTGGGGCGGCGGATCCACCGACGGCATCTTCATCCTCCAGCCCGTGCTGTCGAGCTATAACGGAAAAGGTGATGGCGACTATAACTATGGCCGCTACACCAACCCCAAGCTCGACGAGTTGATCGCGAAAATCAAGGTCGACATGAATCCCGATGTCCGGCTCAAGGAAATTCGCGACGCGCTGGCGGCGCACAACGCCGAGATCAACCATCTTCCGCTGCACCGCCAGGTCATTCCCTGGGCGACGCGCAGCAATGTCACCGCGGTTCATCGCGCCGACAATCAGGTCATGCCGTTCTGGGTGAAGGTGCAGTAGGGGCGATTTTCGGGAGGGCCGGATTCAATCGGCCGTCGCCCACGCTGCCGCTTTCTCGCCGGGCCGCAGCAGATAATGCGTCGCGGCCCACGCGAGCGTAAGCACAGTTGCGCTCGCGATGAGCGCCAGCACCGCCGCCTGCGGCGTGAGTTTTTGCGCCGCGTCGCCGATGAAGCCAACGACGAGATAAACCGCAATCAAGGCCGGCGCGATGCGAAGATCGAAGCGAAGGACGGTCGCGTATATCAGCGTTGCCAAAGCTCCGCCGACCACGCCCACGGCGACGATTTCGATCCATTGATCGGCGTTGGCGGCAGCCATGGCGGCCTGTGCGAGCACCACCACGACGACACCGAGCGCGCGCCGGCGCGTCCACCCCGCAGTCAGGCGATCCAGCCAGTAAAGCACGATCACCGTGATGGTCATCGCCATCAAGCCAGAGCTCAGCGTTCCTGAGATGCGTCCGAGCCATGGCACCCACAGCTCCTCGACCTTGTACGACGGCCAGTTCGGCGCCATGTCGGGCGAAAAGCGGCCCAGCAGTGCTTCGACACCGAGTACGAACAATGCAGCGCTGGCGCCACGTATCCAAAGCGTCTTTTGCGTCAGTCCGGGCTCGACGTGCGCGCGCGCGGCGAATGACGCGACTCCGGCAAGGAGGCCGCCGAGCAGCGCCGAGAGAACCGTTGTCAGCAGGATGCCCGCAAGATACAGGCTCACCTGCGTCGTCACCGGCTCGGTCGTTGACAGCCGCATGCCAAGTAGCGGCCACTGGTTGACGGTATTGACCGCTGCCGCCGACAGCATCAGCATGGCCGCGATCCAGAACGCCCGCCGATCGAAACGCGACCGGCTCCAGGCAACAATGGACGCGATCAGCGCGGCAATGACCACGATGACGACCGCCATCGTAACAATGTTCTTGGCAACCCCGAGTCGTCCCGCGCGATCCGTTTCGGCGCGTTGCCACGCTTCGGGAACGAACACGTAGCGCCCGGAGTTCACCACTTCGGTGCCCGCGATATCGACGCCAACACGTGCCTCTCCGCCCACTCCGGCGTCGACGCGCGGATCGGAGAACGTGAATTTCCAGTCGTTGCGCGCCGGCTGCGGATCATCTTTCACCGAGACTTCGCGCAGTGCCTCCGGATCGAGCCCGAAGCGTTGATTGACTTCCTTGCGGGCGATGATCCGAGCCTGGTCGCGCGACAGCTTTGCTCCCGGCCGCCGCTCCGGCAGCTGATGTCTTACCTGCCGCACCGAGCCGTCCCCCGCAACCGTGACCCGCCATTCCTCGGAGCGATCGACAACGTCTCCGCCTTCGAAGCGCGCGTAACGCACTTCCCACAGCGGAGGCGCAAGCCAGCTCCCGATCAAATGCGCATACGCGTCGTGCCCGCCTTCGCGCCACACGAACTTGTGCCAGAGCCAGGTGCCATCTTCCGACGCGAGCTTGGTGGCGGCCGCCTGCTGCCATTCGGGCCCGAGCGTAATCCCGCGATTCTTGAGCGCGGCATCGGCGGCCGCTTCGGCCTTGGCCCGGTCGATTTCCAGCGGCGGCGCATCGCTGTGGAAGTCAGCACCAAACGCTATCGCCAGCAATCCCGCAACTCCAAGCGTCGGCAGTGCGCGTTGTACAAGAGTGGTCCAGCGCCCTGCCCCGGCGCGGATGGGTGCCGCGGCGGCCTCGGCAACCACCGCGCCGCTCTGCCACGCTCGGTTCCGAAATATCGCCGGCAGCTCCAGCCACCTTCCTGCGCGTACCCGGTGCAAAGCGACGATTGCGAGAGGCACCAGTCCCGCGGCGAGAACAAGCGCCTGATTGAATCCACTACCGGAGCCTTCGACCAGGAAAACCGGTATCGACATCAGAACAAGGTCGAAAATGGCGTGCAGGATCACCGTCGTCAGCAAACCGAAGCGCAAAAAAATGAGGCCCCAAATGAATGCTGGAATCACCAGCTCGACCAATCGCGAGTACGCCGGAAAGCCGGGATAGTTCGCGTGTGCGGCACCGAAGATGACCGCCTGCAACACGAGCGTCAGGCCGATCAGCAGGTTGCGATGACCGAAACGGCGGCCGATCAGTGCGGCGATCGACAAGGGCACCGCGCGAAAAAGGCATTCCTCCATGAATCCGGCTTGCAATGCCATGCCTATCGGCGCGAGCGCGGGCAGCGCGCTGCTGAGAATGTTGGGATCGGTAAGCGCTTCCGAAGGCTGCCACCATCCAAGGTAGCGGTTGGTCACAAAATAAAACGCCGCGATCAGTGCCAGCTCGATCGGAACAAACAGGTAGCCGCCCACCGTGCGGCCAAGGATGGCCGGCGTCGGCGCGGCTTCCCGCGACCATATCCGCCATAGTTGCGGGTGATCGGGGAATGCGCGGCGCGACAGACCCTCGGCGGCCATGAACACCAGCGCCAGGCCGAGCGAACCGACTAGAAACACCAGCAGCGCGATGCCGATTTGCATCCCCCAGAAAACCCACACCGGCTGCGCCGTGTCGTAGGAAAACCAGGCCTGCGGGGCGTTGGCGAGCAGCGCCAGGCCGTTGATGCCGGCGACGACCGCGCCGGCAACGAGCGCACGCTTCCACAGCAGCGCGCGCCGGCGTAAAAGCCATAACGTGCCGAGAATGCAACCTCCGATTCCGTACAGCGCGGCGGCGGCAAGCGATGCCACTTTGGCGATCGTCTCGTTGTCGGAGCGCATTTCCTGGAAACGAAGCTTGAACGCTTCCGGAACGTAAACGTAGTGCGAAACCTCGGAGAGGCGGTCGCCGGCAACGCCAAGCCGCAGGCGAAAGCGGCCGTCGCCGAGGGTTTCGTGCTCGCGCTCGTAGACAAAAGTATGATCGACGCGACCGCTGGACCGCCGCACCTCAGACTGCTCGAGCAGCGTGTAGGGCGCGAAGTCGATCGCCCAGTCGCCGACAGCGCGCGCCTCGGCGATGGCGCGTGCCGCACTGGCGTCGAGCGCCGCGCCACGGTCGGCTTCGGGTACCTTCAGCTGAAATCCATACGGCGAGCCGTCGGGCCTAAAGCGCAGGCGCGTCTCGGCGGTCTCGTTCGGATGGAACAGGCGCACTTCCCACCAATACGGCGCGTAGACCTCTCCGGTCAGCAGCTCGGCAAACTTGGGCTTGCCGCCCGCATCGAGCTCGACGAAGTTCTGGGTCGTGCCGTCGTGGGTGAACAGTGCGGCACGCCGCGCCTCGAGGGGCGCAAGGCCGAGCTTGCCGGCAAGCGCGCTGGCGCGATCGAGCGCGTCATCGCGCGTCATCTTGACGTCGAGTTTGATCAGCGGCAGCGCCTGCGGCAAAAACCGCCACGCGAACACCGCCGACAGCACCGAGATTACGGCGAACGCGATCCAGAATGCGGGCTTGCGTGTAAGTTCAGTCATCACGCAAGATCGCTATCGCATTCGAGTTGGGCGCCGTGGGGAAACGGATTGGCGTTGCGCAGGGAAATCCGGAAGCAGCAACCTACTGCCGGACAGCGCTCGCCTCGTCGTGGCGCCCGAAACGCCGCGTCAATCAACCGCCTTGACCAGATCCTCGACAATCTTTTTCGCGTCGCCGAACACCATCATCGTCTTGTCCATGTAGAACAGCGGATTATCGAGGCCGGCGTAGCCGGAGGCCATCGAGCGTTTGTTGACGATGACCGATTTCGCCTTGTACGCCTCGATGATCGGCATGCCGTAGATCGGGCTGCCTTTCTGCTCGGCGAGCGGATTCACGACGTCGTTGGCGCCGAGGATCAGCGCAACGTCGGCTTGTGGGAACTCGCTGTTGATGTCTTCCATTTCGAATACTTGATCGTAGGGGACCTCCGCCTCGGCCAGAAGCACGTTCATGTGTCCGGGCATCCGGCCGGCCACCGGATGGATCGCGTATTTGACGGTCACGCCCTTGGCCGTCAGCTTCGCGGCGAGCTCCTTCACCGCATGCTGCGCGCGCGCCACCGCGAGGCCGTAGCCGGGAACGATGATCACCGTGTCGGCGTTGGACAAAAGAAAAGCGGCATCCTCGGCACTGCCGGTCTTGACCGGTCTTTTCTCGGCGTCGGCGGCGGCCTCGCTGGTCTCGCCGCCGAAGCCGCCCAGAATCACGCTGAAGAACGAGCGATTCATCGCCTTGCACATGATGTACGACAGAATCGCGCCAGAAGAGCCGACCAGCGACCCGGCGATGATGAGCATCGGGTTGTCGAGCGAGAAACCGATGCCCGCCGCAGCCCATCCCGAATAACTGTTCAACATCGAGATCACCACCGGCATGTCGGCGCCACCGATGGGAATGATGAGCAGGAAACCGAGCAGGAACGCGAGCGCGGTCATGATGATGAACGGCATCCAGTGCGACGAAGGCGGCGCGATGCAGAACCAGATGCCGAAGGCGATCATCGCGATGCCGATCGCCAGATTGACGAAATGCTGGCCCTTGAATGTCACCGGCGCGCTGCGGATCCGCCCCGACAGCTTGCCGAACGCAATGACCGAGCCCGAGAAGGTGATCGCGCCGATGAAGGTGCCGATGAAAAGCTCGAGCTTGTGACCGAAGGTGATCGGCACGTCCAGACCCATGGCCGAGGGATTGTTGACCGCGGCAACGGCGATGAACACTGCGGCGAGGCCAACCAGCGAGTGCATCGCCGCGACCAGCTCCGGCATCTGCGTCATCTGCACCCGGCGCGCGACGATCGCGCCGATCGTCCCGCCAACCGCCATGCCGCCGAGAATCGGCAGCACGTTCTTGCTGTGCGAGTAGACCAGCGCCAGCGTGACCAGCAAGGCGATCGCCATGCCGGTCATGCCGTAGAGGTTGCCCTTGCGCGCCGTGTGCGGGCCCGATAGACCCTTGAGCGCAAGGATGAAACTCACCGCGGCGACGAGATACCACAGTGCGAGTTGGTTGGCGCTCATGGTCTCCCCTTATTTTCCTTTTATTCCTTGGCCGCGCCGGCTCTTGGTTCCTTCTTCTTGAACATGTCCAGCATCCGTTGCGTCACCAGGAAGCCGCCGAACACGTTGATCGAAACCAGAGTCACCGCGACCACGCCGAGCCATCCGCCCCAATCGAGATCGGCGGCGCCGGCGGCGAGCATGGCGCCGACCAGGATGATGCTGGAGATCGCGTTGGTGAGCGACATCAGCGGCGTGTGCAGCGCCGGCGTCACGCCCCAGACCACGTGATAGCCGACGAAAATCGCCAGCACGAACACGATGAGGTTGATGACGATCGGATCAACACCTGAGGTCATGATTCTCTCCCACTTGCTGCAATCGAGACAGAGCCGTCGAAACCCGGACGACGGGAATTACGCTTTCGCGGTCACCTTGCCGCCCTC
>DATNNK010000284.1:0-5582 GCA_035601875.1 Casimicrobiaceae bacterium
TCGAGCTCATGGGCGTAGTCACGGATTTTTCGCGCCGCTTGGACCTGGGAGGAGCAATAGACGCCGGCCCGGTTGCATTCTTTTATCCGGGGTCGAGCATCGGCAATTTCACACCGGACGAAGCGCTTAGCCTGCTGCGTCGGGTGCGCGATCTTTGCGGTCCGGAGAGCGGCCTTCTGATCGGAGTTGATACCAAAAAGGACAAGGCGCGTCTCGACGCCGCGTACAACGACGCACTCGGCGTTACCGCGGCGTTCAATCTGAACGTGCTCAACCACGTCAACGTCCTCGCCGATTGCGACTTCACGCCAGCGGGATTTGCTCATGTCGCGTTTTACGAACCGAGCAAGGGCCGCGTGGAAATGCATCTGGAATCGCGTTACTTGCAGCGCGTGCGCGTCGGCAGGCGTGAGCGGGTGTTTCTTGAAGGCGAGCGCATCCACACCGAGAATTCATACAAATACAGTCCAGGCGAATTCGCGGACCTGCTTGGCAGTGCGGGGTTTGCCGACCTCCGCCTGTGGCAGGACGACGCCGGAGATTTCGCGGTCTTCTACGCCAGCTAGCAGCTAACCTGAATCGCGCGCCAGCCGGATTCCGGTAAATTGCCAGCGGGCCGCGGCGGGGAAAAAGTTGCGATAGGTCGCGCGAAGATGCGACGCTGGCGAGACACATGAGCCGCCGCGAAGAACATACTGGTTGCACATGAACTTGCCGTTGTATTCCCCGATTGCGCCGATCGCCGGACGATAGCCGGGGTAGGGCGCGTAAGCGCTTAGCGTCCACTCCCAGACGTCTCCGAAGAGCTGCGACGGCGTGACGGTTGCAGCGCTAGCGGCCCGCGGTTCAAGCGATCCGGATTCGATGAAGTTGCCCTCGACCGTACGTCCGGATGCGGCGACTTCCCATTCGCCCTCACTCGGCAGCCGTGCGCCGGCCCAGCGGGCGTAGGCATCCGCTTCGAACAAGCTTACGTGGCACACAGGAGCGCTGGCTTGTACCGGGCGGAGTCCGTGCAGACCGAATTCGAGCCAGCCGCGTCCGTCACGCTGCCAATAGAGCGGCGCGTCGATCGAGTTCGCCGCCAGCCAGTCCCAGCCTTCGGAGAGCCACAATTCCGGCCGTCGGTACCCCGCGTCGTCGATGAAGGCGAGATATTCACCATTGGTCACCTCGCGGCTCGCGAGCGAAAATCCGTTGAGGTATTGCCGATGGCGAGGTGTCTCGTTGTCGAACGCGAACTGGCTGCCGTCGTGACCGATGTCGACGATGCCTTCGCCATATTCGATCCACGCCAGGGGCAGTGCGTCGTCGGTCCGGGTATCCGCAGCCCTGGGCGACGGCTCATACGGAGGTTTCAGCGGATTGCACGAAAGCAGGTGCAAGACATCGGTGAGGATCAATTCCTGATGCTGCTGCTCGTGATTCAAGCCCAGTTCGATCAACGCGCTTATGGTTGATGGCAGCGTACCGCGGTCCATGAGCTCCGCCATCGCCGCATCGATGTGCAACCGGTAGGCGTGGACCTCATCAAGCGACGGCCGCGACAACAAACCGCGCCGGGGGCGCGGATGCTTGTCGCCGATACCGTTGTAGTAGGAGTTGAACAGCACGCGAAACGATGGATGAAACAGCCGGTACCCGGGCAGATGCGGCGCGAGAACGAATGTTTCGAAGAACCAGCTCGTATGCGCAAGATGCCACTTGACCGGACTGGCATCGGGCATGGACTGAATCGCGCAATCCTCCGCCGACAAGGGGGCCGCAAGCTGTTCGGTCGCGATGCGCACCGTCCGATAGTTCGATGGCATCGGCAACATCCGCTCCGGCGCTTGGGTCGCAGCGCGACCGTGATGCGCCTGCTGCAGTGGCAAGCGATCGTTCATGCGGCGGTCGCTTGCCGGTGAGCGGCGATCGGCGTCGCGTGTCCGGCATCGACGACGACCCGCGGCTCTCCGGGGATAATCCTGCCAATCACCGTGGCGCGATCGAAGCCATCGGCGTGGAACGCGTGCAACACCTTGTCGACCGCATCGGGCGCACACGCGACCAGGAGTCCGCCCGAGGTCTGCGGATCGGTGAGCAGCGCACGCTCCGTGGCGTCAAGATTGCCGTCGACCTCGTGGCCATAACTTGACCAGTTGCGGCTCGACGCGCCGGTGACGAGGCCGAGGCGAGCCAGCGCGGCCGCATCGGGCAATAGCGGCACCCGTTCGAACTGGATCTTGGCACCGACGGCGGAAGCGCGGCAGATCTCCAGCAAATGTCCAAGCAGACCGAAGCCGGTGACGTCGGTCAGCGCGTGCACGCCTTTCATGGGACCGAGCGCGATGCCGGGAGTGTTGAGCTGGGTCGCGGTGGCGAGCATCGTTTCGTACCGGCCGGTGGGCAGCAGCTGCTTTTTCAAGGCCGCGCTGTAGATGCCAATGCCGAGGGGCTTGCCGAGAATCAACGCGTCGCCGGCAAGCGCGCCTCGATTGCGTTTGAGGTGCTCGGGGTCGACGAGACCGATGGCGACCAGGCCGTAAATGGGCTCGACGGAATCGATGGTGTGACCGCCGGCGACCGGAACGCCGGCTTTGGCGCACAAGGACTCGCCGCCATCGAGAATGCGGCGGATGGTGTCGATCGGCAGACGGTCGACCGGCATGCCGACCACCGCCAGTGCGAACAAGGGGGTGCCGCCCATGGCGTACACGTCTGACAGCGCGTTGGCCGCTGCGATGGCTCCGAAGTCGAATGGGTCATCGACGATGGGCATGAAAAAATCCGTGGTCGCGACGATCGCCTGGCGCTCGTTGACGCGATAGACCGCGGCGTCATCGGCGGTTTCGATCCCGACTAGCAGATTTCGGGGAACGATCCCCAGCGACGATCTGGCAATGATGTCGCGCAACACCGAGGGTGAAATCTTGCAGCCGCAACCCCCGCCGTGACTGAAGTCGGTAAGGCGCAGCGTCGACGGAGGCGAGGTGTCCATGCCGGGTATGATCGTTGTTATTAGTAGGGCTGGTTTTCATCCCAGCGTGGATCTGACATTCTAATCCCAAGCTCGTTCGGGCAGGCCGCCCGCGCGGACCTTCGGTGAACTGGCCGTACAGCGCCGCGTTATGGGTTCACGTTATCATAGCGGCCTCCGAAATGCCGTAGTCCTCCGTCCGACACTAACGCCTACGATCGCTCCAACATGATCTCCACCGAAACGCTGCAGCACCTCAAGCACGCGGGCACTGCCACGCTCACCACCCAGCTGTTCAAACGCGGTCTGCGCAATGTCTTCATCCAAGGCGTCGGCCGCATGAGTGCAGCTAAAGAAAACATGGTCGGCGAGGCGTTTACCTTGCGTTACATCCCCGCGCGAGAGGATCTCGATCTGGTAAGCGCTTTCGACAATCCCGAGCATCCTCAGCGCAAAGCGGTGGAGACGGTGCCTCCCGGACATGTACTGGTCATGGACTGCAGACGCGAGACGCGGGCCGCGTCGGGCGGAAACATCCTGCTGACCAGACTGAAAGTGCGCGGCGCCGCAGGAGTCGTGACCGACGGATGTTTGCGCGACAGCGAGGCCATCGGCCTGATGGACTTTCCGGTCTATGGCGCCGGCGGCAGCGCGCCGCTCAATCTCGTCTGTCATCACGCGGTCGATATCAATCTGCCAATCGCGTGCGGCGGCGTGGCTGTGTTTCCCGGCGACGTCCTGGTCGGTGACGGCGAGGGAGTGGTCGTGATACCGCAACACTTGGCAGAGGAGCTTGCCCGCGACGCGCACGAGCAGGAAATGCTCGAGGAATTCGTGCTCGGCGAGATCGCTGGAGGGCGGGCGTTGCCGGGCACCTATCCGCCCAACGCGGACACATTGGCGCGCTACCGTGAATGGCGACAGCGCCGGAGCGAGGAATGACGGGACCTTCAAGCCGCGCTGCTGCAATCATGCATTATTTTCAGCGAGGGAAATCCCGATGACGGCGCCGATGATCAAGACGGCCGCAGCACTTGGCTTGCTGCTCACGGTCGCGCACTTCCTTGCGCGGTATGGAAAGATGAGGCGCCGACGCGTGTCGGTGACTAGCGCCGATTCGCGGCCGCTCGCATCCCACTCGCTAAAGCGAGCGGGACCTGGCTCGCTGCTCACGGCGGCTGCGCTTTTCGCGTTCGCGATAGCCGGATCCGCCAGCGCGGAAGTCTCCGAGCTGCGCATCACCAAACAGCCCAGCATCATTTATCTCCCGCTGGTGGTCATGGAGCAGAACAAGCTGGTCGAAACGCAGGCCCAGGCGGCGGGGCTCCCGGAGCTGAAGGTTGCCTGGATCACGTTCAACAGCGGCGGCGCCTCGACCGATGCGCTGTTGGCGGGCAGCGTCGATCTGGTCACCAGCGGTGTTTCCAATCTGCTGCTGCTTTGGGAGCGCACCAAGGGTCAAGTGAACGGCGTGACCAGCGTCGGGGGCTTGCCGATGTTGCTGGTGACCCGAGATCCGGCGGTCAAGACGCTCAAGGATTTCACCGACAAGGACAAAATCGCGGTGCCCACGATCAAGGTGTCGAGCCAGGCCATGGTGCTCAAGATGGCCATGGAAAAGATGTACGGCGAAGCCTCGCGCGACAAGCTCGACTCGGTGACCATTCAGCTTGGGCATCCGGATGCGATGATCGCGGTGGTCAATGGCAGCAGCGAGGTCAATAGCCATTTCTCGGCACCGCCCTATCAGTACAGCGAGCTGAAAGCTCCCGGCGTGCACCTGGTTCTGGATTCGAGCGACGTGTTCGGCGGCCCGGCGAGCAATGCGGTGGTCTTCGGCACGCGCAAGTTCTACGATGCCAACCCGAAAACGATTGCCGCGTTCATGGCCGCACTCGAAGAGGCCGACCGGCTCATCGCGCGTGACCCGGCGCTCGCCGCCAAAATCTATCTCGACGCGACCAAGGAAAAATATTCGGTCGAGGAGATTGTCGCCATGATCAAGGCGCCGAACGTTGTGTACTCGACAACTCCCAACGCGACCATGGTGTTCGCCAATTTCATGTTCAAGACGGGGCTGATCAAGACCAAGCCGGCGGGCTGGAAGGAGTTCTTTTTCCCTGCGGTGCATGGCCTCCCGGGAACCTAAAGCGCGGTCGGACCCTCGAATCGCCGACGATCCGCAGTGGCTCATCCGAGGCGTGTTCAGGCGCCCGCTGGCTTGTTTAGGTGGCACTTCAATAACCATGCTGCGAGCGATTGAAAGCAAAGACCTTTTCACCAGAGTGCGGGAGGCGTAAACTCGCGGCACTTAAGCAGGAGCCCCGACACGCGCGAGAGCCAGGCTTCGATAGGCCAGATCGGCGAATAAACGCGAAACGCCGGGTCGCCCCCGCAACGGAGGAAAAGGTTTGAAGCCGACGGATATCGCGACACCGGATTACTTTCACAAGGTCGTCGATTGCCAATGGGCGTGTCCGGCCCATACTCCTGTTCCCGAATACATTCGGTTGATCGCCGCCGGGCGTTACAGCGACGCCTACATGATCAACTGGCAGTCCAATGTCTTTCCCGGAATTCTCGGCCGCACTTGTGACCGGCCGTGTGAGCCTGCATGTCGCCG
>DATNNK010000285.1:0-3372 GCA_035601875.1 Casimicrobiaceae bacterium
GGGCCTTGGTTCAGTTCCGACCCCGGGCCGCTTGCCTTCCCATCCGCTTAACACAGCGAACAGTGGCGTTTGGAGCGACCCGCACCGACTTACCGTTGCGGGGGCAGTGCCGGGATGGCTAGGGGTTTTGACCCCCGGCGCACCGGCTTCCCGTTTCACCCGGCGCGCCTGGAAACGGGGCGCCGGACACCTGCGAGCTTGATTATATCCACACCGGCGGCAGTGCCGCGGGAGTGGCTGACCTGCTATAATTCCCGCCCTTTCGCATCCTGCCCGACAGCCGCCGTCCTGCCGTGAGTCGCAAGCTGTACATCCGTACGTTTGGCTGCCAAATGAACGAGTACGACTCGGCCAAGATGGCCGACGTGCTGCATGCCGCCTCCGGGCTGGAAATCACCGATCGGCCCGATGACGCCGACGTGATCCTTTTCAATACCTGCTCGGTGCGTGAAAAGGCGCAGGAGCGGGTTTTTCATGATCTGGGGCGCGTACGCCACCTCAAGACCCTGAATCCCGCGCTCGTGATCGGCGTTGGCGGCTGTGTCGCAAGCCAGGAAGGCGCGGCGATCGTAAAACGCGCGCCCTACGTCGACGTCGTCTTCGGTCCTCAGACGCTGCACCGCCTGCCGGAGTTGATCGCGCGCCGCCGAGCCACGGGCCTGCCGCAGGTCGACATCAGCTTCCCCGAAGTCGAAAAGTTCGATCACCTGCCTCCGCCACGGGTCGAGGGACCGTCGGCGTTCGTGTCGATCATGGAAGGCTGCAGCAAGTACTGCACGTTCTGCGTCGTGCCCTACACCCGGGGCGAAGAAGTGTCGAGACCGTTCGACGACGTGCTCACCGAAGTCGCCGACCTTGCCGACCAGGGTGTCAAGGAGATCACGCTGCTCGGGCAGAACGTCAATGCCTATCGCGGAACGATGGGCCAAGGAGCCGAGAAGGCGGATCTGGCGACCCTGCTCGAATATCTGTCCGAAATCGACGGTCTCGCGCGCATTCGCTACATGACCTCGCATCCGCGCGAGATGTCGTCGCGGTTGATCGAGTGCTATGCCTCTCTGCCCAAGCTGGTGTCGCAGCTTCATCTGCCCGTCCAGTCGGGATCGGACAGGATTCTGGCGGCAATGAAGCGCGGCTACACCACGCTCGAATATAAATCGACCGTGCGCCGGCTGCGAACGGCGCGGCCGGAGCTATCGCTCTCCTCCGACTTCATCATTGGGTTCCCGGGTGAGACGGAAGCCGATTTCGAGCAGACCATGAAGCTGATCGAGGATGTCGGCTTTGACGGCAGTTACAGCTTTGTCTATAGCCCGCGCCCCGGGACGCCGGCCGCGGATTTCGCCGACCAGGTTCCGGCCGCAGTTGCACAGGCGCGGCTGGCGCGGCTGCAGGCGCGGATCGAGGAGCAATTTGCGGCCAACAGCAAGCGCATGGTCGGAACGACCGAAAGCATGCTGGTGACCGGGCGGGCGACCAAGGATGCGCGGGAGCTTGCGGCGCGCACCGACAACAATCGGGTCGTCAATTTCGCCGGCGCCGGCGACCTGGTGGGCCGTTACATCGATGTGCGCATTACGGCGGCACTGTCGCATTCGTTGCGCGGGGAGCTGGTTTACTGAGGGTTTACTGAGGCAGAAGCAGAAAGTTGAATATTTCCACCGATGCGGGCAACGGGGGATGTTCGCATCGATTTACATTTTCTCGAAGGACCGATTCAATGTCTCCATTGTCTTTGCAACGCGTATCCGTGCTTGTCGCTCTAACTGCATCCGCGTTCGGCTTCGGCTGCGCCACGCTACCGTCGCCGGACGCCGCAACCGTTGCCGCGGCCGCCGTTGCCGCCAACGCAGCAACGGCTGCTGCCTCCACCAACGCAGCGCCCTCCGCCGGCGCAGCTCCCACACCTGCACTGGCCCCCGGCGCCGCGCGTCCTTCCTCGAATTCGCCGGCGATCGCGGCCGCTGCCGCGGCGGCCGCCGCTGCCGTCGCGGGCCAGCAAAAGCCATTTGCCGAAGTAGTGAAGGATGCCAAGCAGCAACCGGGATTTTTCAACCTGTACAGCAAGGAAGAAAAAGTCTGGCTGGAGATCAAGCCGGAGCAATTCGACCGTCCCTTTTTCCTGCAGGCCAATCGGACCCACGGCATCGGCGACCGCGAGCCGTTTCGAAGCCCCATGCTGCGTTCCTACATCGTGGAGTTTCACCGGCTTGGCAGCCTGGTACAGCTCATCGCCAGGAACTCTCAGTTTTTCGCCACCGCGGGCACCCCGCTGGCGCGCGCGGTTCGCGAATCGACCAGCGACAGCCTTCTGTCCGCCGTGGCGGTGGCGAGCCAACCACATCCGGAGAAGAAGTCAATACTGATCGACGCCAATGCGCTGCTGCTCGCCGATATCCCCGGCGGCTCCAGTGCGCTCGAAGCCGCGTATCACATCGCCTATAGCTTCGATGCGCGCAACTCCAGCTTTACCGCCTTGCATAACACCGCCGATCTGACAGGCTTGGCCGTGTCGGCGCATTATTCGGTCCCGAAATTGCCGCCGCCGCCGTCGATGACGAGCCCGTCGCGCAGCGCTGCGCCGGCGCACCTCGAGGACGAGCGGAGCCTTTTCCTGGGCTATTACTACAGCCTCGCCAAGCTGCCGGAGGCGATGACGCCCCGCGTTGCCGATGACCGGATCGGTCACTTCATGGCTCGACGCTGGGATTTTTCGTCTGACTCAAACGCGTTCCCGGAAGTCTATTATGTAAAACGCTGGCGGCTCGAGAAAAAGGATCCCGACGCCGAGATGTCCGAGCCAAAGGTCCCCATCGTCTACTGGCTTGATCGCAATATCCCGGAGAAATATCGCGAAACGATCAAGGCCGGCGCTCTCGAGTGGAACAAGGCGTTCGAAAAGCTCGGGTTCAAGGATGCGATCCGCGTGGAAGTGCAGCCCGACGATGCGCCATTCAGCACCGCCGATGCACGCCACGCCTCGATTCGCTGGGTTGTGCGCGATGAACTGGGAGCTCTGGCGATCGGCCCCAGCCGCGCCGATCCGCGCACCGGCGAAATTCTCGATGCGGATATCGAAATCGAGGACGGATGGACACGCGTGCCGCGGCGCCAGGCCTCCGAGCAGTTCGCGCCGCGGGTTGCGCAAGAGGCGCGCGGTCAGCGCGACACGACGTTCTGCGAGTACGGCGACGTGGCCATGGACGAGCTCGCGTTCGCGCTCGATCTGCTCGTCGCCCGTGGAGAAATCGCGCCCGACAGCCCCGAGGCGGAGAAATACGTCCTGGCAACGCTTAAGGATGTGGTGACGCACGAGGTCGGGCACACGCTCGGCCTGCAGCACAACTTTCGGGCATCGACCATCTACACCCA
>DATNNK010000286.1:0-2156 GCA_035601875.1 Casimicrobiaceae bacterium
TCTTGCCGTCGTCGATCTCGGATCGAACAGCTTTCGGCTCGAGATCGGCCGCGTTGAAGGCGGCCAGATCTACCGGCAGGACACGTGGCGCGAGACGCTGCGCTTCGGCGCCGGCCTCGACAGCGACGGACGAATCAAGCCCGCCGCCATGAAAGCCGCAATCGAATGCCTGCAGCGCTTCCGCGAGCGCCTTTCGGGCGTGCATCCATCCGCCGTGCGCGCGGTCGCCACCAACACTTTTCGAGTGGCGCAGAACGCAAGCGAGTTTCTGCCGTACGCGGAGCGCGCGCTGGGCTGTCCGATCGACGTCATCGGTGGGCACGAGGAAGCGCGTCTGATCTACCTGGGCGTCGCACATGTGTTGCCGCCGTCAGCCGCGCCGCGTTTGGTCATCGACATCGGGGGTGGTTCGACGGAGCTCATCATCGGTCGCGGCCTCGAGCCCGAGCGCCTCGAGTCGTTGAAAATCGGATGCGTTGGCATGACGCAGCGCTTTTTCAACAACGGAAAAGTCACCGCCGAGGCGTTCCAAGCGGCGGAGATGGCGGCACGGGTCGAGATCGAAGCGATCGCGAGTGAATTCGGCCCGAGCCATTGGCGCGATGCCTTTGCTTCCTCAGGCACCGCGGCGGCGCTCGCGGAAATCCTCGAGCAGAATGCGTTTTCACCGCGCGGAATAACGGCGGGCGGCCTTGCCCGCTTGAAGAAACGCATGATTCAGGCAGGCAACGTTCATCGTTTGCACGTCAGCGCGCTCAAGCCAGAGCGGGCGCCGGTTCTGGCCGGCGGGCTGGCGATCATGACCGTGGCAGTCGCCGAGCTTAGGATACCGCGGATCGACCCGGTCGGCGGTGCACTGCGGCTCGGCGTTCTCTACGATTTATTGGGGCGTACGATCGATGAGGACGTCCGCCAAAAGACGGTGGAACGCTTCGTCGACCGCTACCGAATCGAACGGGCGCATGCGGCGCGCGTTGCGGCGCAGGCGGTGGCGCTTTATCGGCGCATCGCGCCCGATCGGGATCCCGCACCCACGCAGCTGCTGGCATGGGCGGCGCTACTGCACGAAATCGGCATGTCCGTAGCGCATTTGGGCTTTCACAAACATGGCGCGTACATTCTGCAGCATGCGGACATGCCCGGCTTTTCAGCAGGCGAGCAATCGCGGCTGGCCGTTCTGGTGTACGGCTGCCGGGGCGGCCTTGTGAAAGTAAGCGCTGCGCTCGGCGACCCGCAGCTGCGCGCGCAGTTGCTCTCGCTAAGGCTCGCGGTTCTCTTTCATCATGCGCGCACGATCATTGCGCTGCCGCGCGTACAGGTCACCGGCGGCGGGCGCATCGGCGTCGGCATATCCGAGCGTTGGCTCGCGAAACATCCGCTGACTGCGCATCTGCTGGCGAAGGAGCGCCGTCAATGGAAGGAATTGGGCCATCCATGGAAGAATGTCTGACCTCTACTGGGCGACATCCGCTTCAAACAAAATCAGGACCGATAACGACGCGTACCACTACCGCAGTGGAGTTTTCACGTACGCGGTTGGAAAGCCACCACACCGCGCCCTTGCGCACGCTCCAGGCAGCGTCCTGCTCGGAAAGTAGAAAAGCCGCAACTTCGCCGAGCGTGGGCTGATGCCCGACAATGAGCACCGGCTCTCGCGCATCGGGCCAGCCGGCTGCTGCCAGAACCGCGCTAACCGAAGCGCCGGGCGCGAGCTCGGGCACGGTCCGGAATTTGCGCTTCAGGGCGAGAGCGGTTTGTTGCGCTCGGTCGGCCGGGCTCACCAATATTTTGCAGGTGTCGGGAAGATGATTGTCGAGCCAGGTCGCCATTCTTTCGGCCTGCTTGATGCCTTTGGCCGTGAGCCGGCGGCCAAGATCCGGCTCGCCTGGCTCGGCTTCGGCATGACGCCACAGAATCAGGTCCATGGAGAGTGTCGAGAATTCAGAGCTTCGGGCTCTTGCTTTCAGCCAGCAGGTCGAGCAGCTCCTGCTGCGCCGACCTCGACTGCGCCCGGCCCCGCGGCTTGGCGCGCTGGTAGCTGCCATCCTCGCCGAGCTCCCACGCGTCGCGCGTGTCGGCGAGGTAGGGTTTCAGGCCTTCCGCGATGACGCGCGCCTTGAGTTCCGGATCGAGTACCGGAAACGCAACCTCGATGC
>DATNNK010000287.1:0-4833 GCA_035601875.1 Casimicrobiaceae bacterium
TTATGTGAGCAAGCGGGCACTCGAGCGCAAAGTGGTTCGCGGCGTCGTCGCGGAAATTTCGCTTCCGCCTGGTGCCGAGCTGATCAGCGGGAAGCGGCGCGAAGACATCGGCCAGCTCGAAGGCAAGGCGTACAAACACACGGGCATTTCGTTCTGGCCGGACTACCACGTGACAGACGATCGTGCGAAGATCGAATGGGTGGTGCGCGGCCGTACGGGCGACCGAATCTCGTTAACGGCACGGCATGATCGCGCCGGCACGGTCCGCACGGAAATCAAACTGACATAGAGGCAGCGAATGGCAAAAGTGCTTGGACTGGGAGGGCTGTTTTTCAAATCGCCCGATCCCGACAAATTGCTTGCGTGGTATTCGCAGTGGCTCGGCGTCGGCGACGGCAAGAACTCGATCGAGTTCCGGCCGCAATCCATGCCGGCAAACGGCTTTACCGTGTGGAGCCCGTTTCCCGCCAATACTGATTATTTTGCGCCGTCGGATCATCACTTCATGTTCAACCTGATCGTCGACGATCTCGATGAGGCGCTGGGACAGGTGCACCTGGGAGGAGGGCGGGTGGTCGGCGAAATCGAGGAGCACGAGTACGGTCGTTTTGGCTGGTTTCTCGATCCCGACGGCAACAAGGTAGAGCTGTGGCAGCCGCCGCATCCCGGCCGCGTCGGGCGTCCTGAATGAGAAGCGGCGTTGCGGCCAGGACCGGTTGCATTGCGCTACTCGCGGCCGCACTGGCGAGCTGCGCACCGCAGCCTTCGCGAACGACCTCGACCGACCTCGAAAAGATCCAGCACATCGTCGTGATCTACGCCGAAAACCGCAGCTTCGACAATCTTTACGGATTGTTTCCGGGTGCGAACGGGATCGCCAACGCCACGCAGGAGCAGTACACGCAGGTCGATAACGACGGCAAGGTATTGCACCATTTGCCGCCGGTGTGGAAGGGAAAGGATGCCGACCCGGCATTTCCCAAAGATCTGCCGAACCGGCCGTTCCGTATCGATAGTGCGCCGATCAATCTGCCGCTCTCGGTGGCTACGCGCGACCTGGTGCACAAGTTCTATCAGAACCAGGAACAGATCAACGACGGCCGGCTCGATCGCTACGTTGCCGCGTCCGACGCCGGCGGCCTCACCATGGGCTACTACGATGGCTCGCAGCTCCCCTTGTGGAAGTGGGCGCAGGAATACACGCTTGCCGATAATTTCTTTACCGGCGCGTTCGGCGGCTCGTATCTGAACCATTTCTGGCTCGTTTGTGCTTGCACACCGGAGGATCGTGACGCTGCGACAAATCTGCGCGCACAGCTCGACGGACGGTTTCTGAAGCGCCAGCCCGAATCGCCGGCGTCGGTCCTCAATGGACCGCCGGTATTCACACTCGACGGCGATATAACGTCCGACGGGTGGTCGGTCAATACCATGCAGCCGCCGTATCAGCCCTCGCGCATTGCGCCGTCAAAAGGCGGCGACCCGCGGCTCGCCGACCCCACCAAACATCCGCTTCCACCGCAGTCTGCCAAGACCATCGGCGACACGCTTTCAGCGAAAGGCATATCGTGGGCCTGGTATGCTGGCGCCTGGGATCTGGCGCTGCAGGACGGAATGCAGGATCCCGCGGTGCCGCGAAAGATCATCTACACCAACGCGAACGGCGCGCCGTATTTCGTGGCGCATCACCAGCCGTTCAATTATTTCGCACGCTTCGCGCCCGGCACCGCAGACCGCAGCGCGCACATCAAGGATTACACCGAGCTGGCCGCAAGCATCGGCCGCGGCGAGTTGCCACAGGTAGCGTTCTACAAGCCACAAGGCAGCCTTAACGAGCACGCCGGCTACACCGATGTCCTGTCGGGCGATATTCATATCGCGGAGCTGATCGCCAGGATCAAGGCAAGCCCGCTTTGGGCATCGACCGCGATCATCGTGACCTACGACGAGAACGGGGGATTCTGGGACCACGTGAGGCCCCCCGCGGGCGATCGTTGGGGACCGGGCCCGCGCATTCCGGCGCTCGTCATTTCCCCCTATGCCAAGCGGCATTACGTCGACCATACCCAGTACGACACGACCTCGATCCTCAAATTCATTACCCGTCGGTTCGCGCTCGAGCCCTTGCCTGGCGTGCGCCCGCAAATGGGCGATCTCACCGCGGCGTTTGATTTCTCGCAGTGATTCGACGGACGTTGGTCCGCCGCAGGCGCGTTACTCGGCGGTGCCGCCGCTTCGCCTCGTCCTGATCGCGTTGCGCCACTCATGGCGAAATCTGCGCTAGCACGCATTCCTGCAGGCATCTGGACGCTCGGCGTGGTCTCGATGCTGATGGATGTGTCGTCAGAGCTCATCCACAGCCTTCTTCCGTTGTTTCTCGTAACGACGCTTGGCGCGTCGGCGCTGACGGTGGGGCTGATCGAGGGTGTCGCCGAATCGACGGCATTGATCACCAAGGTCTTTTCCGGATACCTTTCCGATTACTTGCGCAAACGCAAGCTGCTTGCGGTCCTGGGTTACGGCTTGGCCGCGTTGTCAAAGCCGATTTTTCCGCTAGCCTCGTCGCTGGCGTGGGTTGTTTTCGCCCGCTTCATCGACCGCGTCGGCAAGGGTATCCGCGGTGCGCCGCGCGATGCTCTGGTGGCGGACATCACGCCACCGGAATTGCGCGGGGCAGCCTACGGCCTGCGACAAGCACTCGATACCGTCGGTGCCGTGGTCGGGCCGTTGCTCGCGATCGGCGCCATGCTCTGGTTCGCCGATAATTTTCGCAGCGTCTTCTGGCTGGCGGTGATACCGGCCTTTGCTGCGGTCCTGCTGCTCGTCATTGGCGTGCACGAGTTTAAGCCGGCAAGCGCGGGACAAGGTCGCGACGGCGCGCGCCTGACATTCGCCGACGGTGGCAGGCTATCGTCGCGCTACTGGTGGATTGTCGCTATCGGCGCTGTTATGGCGCTGGCGCGTTTTTCCGAGGCATTTCTAGTGTTGCGCGCGCAAAGCGTGGGCATGGCATTGGCGTGGGTGCCGCTGGTGATGGCGCTGATGAGCCTCGTCTATGCGATCGTCTCGTATCCGGCGGGCGTGGCAGCCGATAAGAAGCGGCAGGGCACGCTGTTGTCCGGGGGGTTTTTCGCGCTGATCGTCGCGGACCTGATCCTCGCCAACGCGTCATCGATCGGCGGCGTACTTGCCGGTACCGCAGTGTGGGGCGTACATATGGGCCTGACCCAGGGCGTGCTCGCGGCGCTGGTAGCGGCGACGGCGCCGGCAGACCTTCGCGGCACTGCGTTCGGCCTGTTCAACCTGGTCAGCGGCATCGCTTTGCTGATCGCCAGCGCGCTTGCCGGCTGGCTTTGGGACCTCTTCGGGCCACCACAGACTTTCTACGCCGGTGCCGGATTCGCCGCTCTGGCCTGGATCGGCATGATCGCGCGACGAGTGGGCACGCAATCAATCCCAACGTAAACCGTCGACGTCTGTTGATAACGGTCGGCGCGCACCGCTCTCGATCCGGATCGGTTCGCGCACACCGCGCCTGAACTGGTCCGTCATTCGCACGTATGCCTCTTCGAGGGCGAGTGTCGATGCGGCCGTGTTGAACAAGGGGCTCGCCCGCCCCGGGCCTTCGAGGTGTTGTCGATACCGGGCAAGCAACGAGCGATCGCCAGCGAGTTCAATGGCAAGCTTGACATAGGCTCGCTCGTCGGCGACGGCAAGTTCCGGCAGGCCGACGGTGTGCAACAGGCTTGCCGCAACGCGACCCGCGAAGGTTTCTCCAAGCCACGTCAGCACCGGGCAACCTGCCCACAGCGCGTCACTCGCGGTGGTGTGGCCGTTGTATGGCCAGGTATCCAAGAAAATGTCGGCCCGACGGAAAAGGCTCAGGTATTCCGCGTTGCCGCGGCGGGCTGCAAAAATCAACCGAGAAGGATCGATGTCGCGCGCCGTTGCTTCGCGCTCTATATTAGCGCGCGCACGGTCGCGGGCCGCATCCTGATGGCTGGCAAGCAGCCAAAGCACGGCACCCGGCACGCCATCGAGGATCCGTCGCCAGGCATCGAAAACCTGCGGATTCAACTTGAACGCGCTGGTGAATCCACAGAACACGATGCCGTCCTCGGGCAGGCCGAGGCTATTTCGAGAGGGCGGGTCGGCGATCGGGCGCGCACGATCGTTGACCTGGTAGCTCGCCGGCAGTTGCACGAGCGTTTCGGTGTAGCCCTGCGCATGCTCGAACGGCGTGACGACGCGATCGCCGATGAGATAATCGATGAATGGGGCGCCGGTCGTCCCCGGATACCCCAGATAGCTCACTTGGATCGGCGCCGGGCGCAAGGCAAGCGCCGCGGTGACTGCACCATGGGTGTAGCCTTTGAGATCGATCAGGACATCGATTCGGTCGGACTCAATCTGAGCGGCGAGATGGCGCGGGGCCGATGCGGATGCATCGATAAAGCGATCGAATCCCCGGATCAGCCGCGCCCGAGTCGGGCTGCCGTCGTCGGGACCGGTCGAATAAGCAATGACGTCGAATCGAACGCGATCGTGCTGCTCAAATAGCCCCGCCGCAAGCATCGCGGTCGCATGCTGATGGAAATCGGCCGATACATACCCGATGCGGAGCTTCGGGCCCGAGCCTACGTTCCGGGTGGCCGGCGGCGCCGCTCCTTCAAACCGCGCACCCCACAGCTCAGCGCAACGCCGCTGCGTCGCGCGCGTCGACGGGTCGCTCAGCAGACAAAACGGCGACAAATGAGCTTGTCCGGCTGCGATGCCCGCGGTGAATCGGGCGCGCAGATCATCGAGGTCGTGCCAGTCGGCCTGCCGTTTGCG
>DATNNK010000288.1:0-2851 GCA_035601875.1 Casimicrobiaceae bacterium
ATATCGCCAAGGCCACATCGGCTTGGGCGTCGTCGAGGGAACTCAAAATGGAACGCATTCGCGAAATCAAAAGCGCGCACGTCGAGCGGCCGATCATCACCTGGAACGGCTTCATCGCTCTGGCCATCGGCCTCGCGCTGGTCGTCCTCGGACTTTGGCAACTGTTCCAGGGCGTGGCTTATGGCCGATCGGGCTCGGTCACGGGGCTGGTGACGACCATCGTCATCTTCGTTCTGCTGTTCGTAGCCGGGCTGCTTTTCTTGTCCGGCCTTTACACGCTGCAGCCCAACGAAGCCGCGATTCTGCAATTGTTCGGCAGCTACCGGGGCACGACGCGAGTGGCGGGGCTGCGCGGCACCAACCCGTTCTATACCCGGCGCAAGGTGTCGCTGCGCGCGCGCAATTTGAATGGCGAGCGGCTGAAGGTCAACGACAAGAGAGGCAACCCGATCGAGATCGCGGCGGTCGTGGTGTGGCGCGTCGACGACACCGCCAAGGCAAGCTTCGATGTCGACAACTACGAGAACTACGTCAAGCTGCAAAGCGAGGCCGCGGTGCGCCATCTCGCGTCGTCGTTTGCCTACGACCACGGCGACGTCGAGCCCGGCGGCGTGCTGGAGCCGACGCTGCTCGGCGGGAGCGAGCTCATTTCCCGCGCGCTGGTCATGGAGCTGCAGCAGCGGCTCGCGAAAGCCGGCGTCGTGGTCGACGAAGCCCGGCTGATGCATCTCGCCTATGCGCCCGAAATCGCGCAGGTAATGCTGCGCCGGCAGCAGGCCGAAGCGATCATCGCCGCGCGACGGAAGATCGTCCATGGCGCAGTGTCGATGGTCGAGATGGCGCTCAGAGAGCTGTCGGAGAAGAAAGTCGTCGAGCTGGATGACGAGCGAAAGGCAGCGATGGTCAGCAATCTGATGACCGTGCTTTGCGCCGAGAGCGAGGTTCAACCGGTGATCAATACCGGCACCTTGTATCACTAAAGCTTCAGACACGGGAGCCCATGATGATTTTCCTGCGAGCGAAAAATCCCGGACTGTGGACAGCGGTCGGCGCGGGCGCCGGTACTGCCGTTGGAACCGCGCTCGGTAACAGCCCCCTCGGCCTCGCGCTGGGCGCGGCACTGGGTTTGGCGTTGGCGCTGCTTGCCGGCCGGCCCGGCAAGCGTATCTACTGAGCAGCGGGTGCCGACAAGGGCGCGCACTTTTCATCCGTATCGATCACGACACCGTACGCGGAGACCTCCATGCGACGTCTTGCCCTCGTGCTTTTCATCACCCTGATGATCGCCAGCACTGCATTCATCGTCGGCACCGTCGGCCAATTGCCGCCGCGCGTGGCCTCGCATTTCGGCGGTGCCGGACAAGTCAACGCCTGGATGACTCGCGACGGATATCTGCTGTTCATGCTCGGATTTGCGACGCTGTTCCCGCTGTTTATCGTCGCTTCGATCGCGGGGCTGCCGCACCTCACGTCGCGCGGCGTCAAGCTGCCGAATCGCGACTACTGGCTCGCGCCCCCGCGACGCGGCGAGACGCTTGCCGCGCTCGGGGCGTTCGGAGCTTGGCTTGGAACCCTGTTGACCGTCTTCTTCGCGGCGCTGCACTACACGATTCTCGAGGCGAACACGAGCGTACCGCCGCAGCTGCCCGCGCCGCTGCTCTGGAGTGTCCTCGGCGGCTTTGTCGGCGCCGTCCTGTCATGGCAAGCTTTGTTCTATTTGCGGTTTCGAAACGCTTCGCCGACGTGAGAGGCTACCGGGGCCGCGCGTTCGCACCCCTATCCTAGTCATGGCCGAGAAGAAAGCTTTTCTGCTCAGGCTCGATCCCGTCGTCTGGGACGAGATGGAGCGGCTCGCCCAGAGTGAGCTGCGCAGCGTCAACGCACAAATCGAATTCCTGCTTCGCGATGCGCTCGCGCAGCGCGGAATCAAGCCCAAGGGCACGCCGGCACGTGCGCCCTCCTCGTCTTCGTCCTCACCTTCGACCTCATCTTCGTCACGTGGCAGCCGGGTGGATTGAGCCGCTGACCGAGGCGCTCGCCGCCGCGTGCGCGTTTCGCGGATGGGCGCTGCGGGGAGCGCAGCACCAGGACGAGGATTTCCTGTTCGCGCTGCATCGCGACGCCATGCGCGCCTACGTCGATGCGACCTGGGGCTGGGATGAAGAATGGCAGCGCGCGCATTTCGCGGCGAATTACGCGCCCGAGCGGCAGGCCGTGATCGTGCACGGAGGAACGGTCCTCTGCGACGTGGGCCGCATCAGTCTGACGCGGCACTGGCGCAAGATTTTTCTGCGCGACATCGAGCTCATGGGCCCTGAGCGCAATCATGGCGTGGGTACGGCCATCATCAACGCGGTGCTGACGCTGGCGCGGAACTCCGACCGGTATGTCGAACTGCGCGTGCTGCGCTGCAATCCCGCGCAACGGCTCTACACGCGGCTTGGATTCCGGGTGATCGGCGACGACGGCGCGCGTTTGCGGATGCGCACGCTATAGGACGGATGTTGACAATTCATTCGGCTGCGAGCGTGCGCACCAGCCACGCACCGATCGCCTCGATCTCCTCCATGCATACCGAGTGCTCCATACGGTAAGCGTGCCAATCGACTCGGTAGCCGTTGGCGACGAGCGCTCTGCGCGATGCGTCGCCCCACTCAAAGCGCACGACGGGGTCGGCGGTACCGTGGGCCATGAAGATCGGCAGACCGCGATTGGCCGCCGCCGCTTCGTCGGCCAGCCTGTCGGCGAGCACCAGATAGGTCGACAGCGCGATCACTCCCGCCAGCCGCTCCTGATGGCGGATGGCGGTGTGCAGCGCGATGACGCCACCTTGCGAGAAGCCGGCAAGCAC